>JBBTXJ010000102.1:9043-22988 GCA_038062335.1 Patescibacteria group bacterium
CAGCCACATACGCCGGCACCCCGGTGGCCTGCGTAAATAATTCATTCAAATTGCGTAACTGCGCGGAGCCGCCGCTCAAAATCATTCCCTTTTCCATCACATCGGCCGAGAGTTCCGGCGGCGTTCTATAGAGCACATCTTTCAGCGCCTGAATAAGTCCTTCAAGTTCGTGCTGAATGGCATCCGTCACATCATCGGAGGTAATCGTAATGGTGCGCGGCATTCCACTCATCATGTCGCGCCCTTTCACGTCCAGAGACATGGGTTTGTCCAGATACATCGCCGAGCCAATTTGGATTTTCACTTCTTCCGCCGTGCGCTCTCCCATCGCGAGTCCGTACTTGCGCCGGATGTGTTCCATGATGGCGGCATCAAATTTGTTACCACCGATACGCACCGAACCGCTCGCCACAATACCGCCGAGTGAAATGACCGCCATTTCCGCGGTACCACCGCCAATGTCCACAATCATGTTGCCGGACGGGCTACCGATGGGAATATCTGCGCCAATCGCCGCGAGAATCGGCTCTTTCATAATATACGCCGCGCGCGCGCCGGACGCCATCGTGGCTTCAACCACCGCGCGTCGTTCAACGGAGGTGATGCCGCCCGGCACGGCCACCATCACTTCCGGACGAAAAACCCGCAAACCGCCCACTGCTTTATTAATAAAATACCGAAGCATCGCTTCGGTGGTTTTATAGTTCGCAATGACACCGTCTTTCAATGGTCGCTCCGCCACAATGGTGTCTGGTGTGCGGCCAATCATATCCTTTGCCTCTTTGCCCACGGCAACCACTTTTTTATCAATGGTAGAAATCGCCACCACCGACGGTTCATTGACCACAATTCCGCGACCCTCAACATACACCAAAACATTGGTGGTACCGAGATCGATACCGATTTTCTTGATGAAGAAAGACATGGAAAACTAGAGCGGAAGCGCGAGCTCATAGTCCTCCTTTAAGACCCGCGTATCCGTGTGCTTCTTCTTACCAAAATCCAGATCTAAAGTCAACTGCGGGTCAATAAGTCCCAATTGTTTTTGAACACTAAATGTGTACACCCCATCCGCTATCGCCTTCTGCACACGCGGTGAGAGTTCATAGGTAATGACGATTTCTTGCGCTTCGCCCGGCGAGACGCGGACGTAACCACCGTACAACTGCATCCCCTCGCGCGCGCCGCGGTCCGCAACAACCTGCTTTTTCGGGTCTTCGGGGTCTACAAATCCGCGTGCTGATTTCACGATGACATCGTCGGGCAGATACACGCGCGTGTAACTGCGATAACGGCTCGTGCGCCAATCAAACGTGCCGCGATGTTCGTAGCGGATGGTGAGCGTCCCTTCAAACGCGCCATTTTTTGCCGGCCGCACGGCATAGGTATAATACCGCCGCATGGCGTGGTCGGTTTTGAGCGCACCGAGATTGGCATCCACCGCCATAAATCCATCGCCGGAAAATTTCTTCACTTCCCCGCTCCATCCTTGCGTCCTAATCACTGCCTGCACCGCCGGATCCGCCGCGTACAGCATGATATATTTTTCATGGCTAAGCCGCTGGAATGTGTCCAAAATTTCCTTCCATCGCATGGGTGCGATGGAAACGAGTCGGCGCGCGATCTGATGCGCGAGGTCGCTCATAATCTTCTTGCGTTCAATTACCGGCAACCCGCGCTGACTAAACGCATACTCTACTTCATATTCCAAATCGCTGACCGCGCTTCCCTGCCTGATCGTCACATCGTCAATGGTGATGGAGCCGGTCAGATTAATGAGCTCCTCAAGAACCGTCGCGGTGACGCCAATGACCCCATCAATCCGATCCGCTGATTGGCCGCCCTCCTGACGATACAGCCACAACGCCCATTTGGCGCCTTCCGCAAAATCCGGCGACCAGTTTGAATCGCGGAATTGCCACTGGTCAACTTTTAAATAATCCTGAATGGGTTTTGGCGCGGGGTACGCAACCTGACGCGCCGGCGCGCGCGCATCAAGGCGATCGCTCCCTTCCACAAACAAATCTTTGAGCTGGCCGTTCCGTATGGTGGCGACCGCATACGTTCCGATGAATCCGCCGCCGGGCCGCAGTTCGGTATTATTTAAAAGAAGCACGAGAAACGTGCGCTCCTCATCAAAACCCAAAAGATAACTCATCAGCGATGGCGCGCGTTCCTCGTTGCCACCCGGAATCAAACGCGCCAATAACGAAAAAGCCCCTCGCCCAGGGGTGCGCGCGTATGACCACGCGCCGAGCGCAATAAAAATAATAATCACCGCAAGCGCTATACTCGCGATCACGACATGCTGTCGTTTATCGTGATGGTACATGAACACTAGTATACCATCGCATCAACTGATCCGCGAGCGTTGCGCGGCCGTACATGGCGGCGGTACGCGCGGCGAGTGCCGCGCGTTCTTCGGTACTCCACGGGTGTTGCCACATTGCTTGCATGGCTGAACTCAAGGTGTCATTGCGAGCTCGCGAAGCGAGCGAAGCAATCCCGGCAGGAACAAGCACGCCTCCGTGTACCCGTTCTACAACTGCCCGCACGCCCGGTAAGTCCGATGCAATCACCGGCGTGCCGCATGCCATCGCTTCAATAAGCACGATGCCAAACGCCTCGGAGCGATCAGTTGATGGAAGCACGAGTGCCCGCGCGCCCGCGTACCAGCGCGCGAGTTCTTCATCGGTCACGCCACCGGTAAAATGGACGCGGTCTGCGATGCCGAGTTGTGCCGCTTCTTTTTCATACTGCGACAAAAGCTCTCCTTTTCCCACGATCACCAGTTTTGCATCACGCGTTTGTGCGAGCGCTTGGAGCAATAGTGAAACGCCTTTGAAATAATGCGCGCGATCCAGCGCGCCGACGAATAAGAGATAGGACATAGTTTTGATTAAGGGCTCGGAAGCGGAATTTTCTTGGCTCAGGGACTCGGCCTGGCTCAAACAGCCTTCGCCTTCGAAAATCCCGCATTCCTGCGCCCTTGTATGCCCTTGCGCCGTTTCCGGATTAAAAACATCCGTATCTACGCGCAACAAAATTTCCTCGCATTTTTCAACATTGACGCCAGCACGCGACAGTTGGCTATCATGCGCGTACGCGCGCGAGGTCACGGCAATGGCATCGCACGCCGCGAGAACTTTTTTAAACCGATGGCGATACCACCAATTAAAGTATATTTTTTTCAGTCCCGTGCCGATGGCGTCCATGTGGTATGTCGCGACCAGTTTTCTGTCATGCTGAACTTGTTTCAGCATCTCCAAAACCACCCTCTCCGCCACACCAAAAAACGGCAGATGCAGATGCACCACATCGTACGCATCAAGCGACGGATCAAAACGCGCGCCCCACGCGGCTTTGCCAATATGTACTAATGACTTCAGATGAGGGGTATCCAGTGCGTACACAGTAACTTCCTGCCCCGCCTCCGCAAGCGCCACCGCGTGGTCATACAACGCCCGCCCCATACCGCCCACGCGCGGATTTACGGTACAACCAATCAAAGCAACACGCATACTTATTTTTTATCATCCCGCTCAAGCGCATCGTGCCGAACCACTTTTGTAATCGCGCGGTCCATGCGTTCTATGCGCACGGTCAAACGGAACACGATGTATAACAAAAGCGCGACAGCGGCATAGAGCACCAAATCAGACCCGCGGCCCACGCCCAATCGGTTCGCCAGAATTACTGTCCACTGCGGGAATATCGCGGCGGCCGCGATCGCAATCCACACCAAACACCAAAATACGAGCTGTGCTCGTGTAACATCGCGTTTCACCGCGCGCCCCACGGTTTTCAAAATCGCGAAGGCGACGAAAAGGAGGAGAATGATTTGAATGATGTGCATAGTTACAAAAACCACCCCACCAAAAGATCCGCCACTATCTTGACACCACCGCCCAACCCTTGTCCATAGCGGTTGTAGCGCACGCGAATCGGCATTTCGGCAAACGAAATCCCGCGCTCGCGAATCTGCGCGACAATATCGGTGTTATGGGCCATGCGGTCATGATGAATCACAATCTGTTCCGCGGCGCGGCGCGAGAATGCGCGAAAACCATTATGCGCGTCCGTGAGCCACACGCCGGTGAACGCCCAGTTCACCAAACGGGCGATGGGCAAAAGCATATAGCGCTTGGTTGCGGGGATATGGCAGAGCGCGTCATTTCGACCGAGCGAAGCGAGTGGAGAAATCTCATCGGTTAGATCCCTCGACTCCGGCTCGCGGCGAGCCTCCGCTCGGGATGACAATTGGAGCATCCGCGACCCCAATACAATATCCACGCCGCGTTCGTTAAGATGCCGAACCGCGCGCGGAATATCCGCCGCGTCAAACTGGCCGTCGGCATCAAAATGAACGATGCAATCAGCGCCTTGTTCAAGCGCCCACGCGGTTCCGGTTTGGAGCGACGCCCCCTGCCCCCTGTTGACCGCGTGCCGCAAAACCGTGGCGCCGGCAAACTGCGCGGCATCGGCCGTGCCATCTTCTGACCCGTCGTCTATAACAACGACTCGTACCCCCTCTTGATCTCCCACTTGTAAAGGGGGAGAGAATTGGCCCAACGCAAAAATCGCCCGGACGGTATCACCCACCCGGCTGGCCTCGTTATATGCAGGAATAACCACGAACACTCGCATGCATGGAGTGTAACGTGGTAGAAGTTATTTGCCAACCCCCAGCGCGTCTTTATTCGCAATCGTATAATCAATGGTTTTCCGGAGCCCGTCCTCCAGCCGCACGAGCGGCACCCAGCCGAGCTCCTCGCGCGCTTTCGTCAAATCCGGCAAACCGAGCGGCGTCAAAAATTCTATCGGCGGTTCGTAACGAATTTGTGAAGACGAATTCGTCATCGCAATAATTTTTTGCGCAATTTCAGACATCAGATATCGTTTGTCATCACCGATGTTCACCGGGCCGAGGTATTCATTCACGTGCATGAGACGCAACAACGCGTCCACCACATCGCTCACATAACTGACCGACGTGGAAAATTTTTCATCGCCGTAGATTACCAAGTCCTTGCCATCAAGCGCGTCAATGATAAAATCGGGCATCAGGTGTCCTTCACGCAATTGCATGCGCGGACCGTAGGTGCGGAAAATGCGCGCGAGCCGCACATCCACGCCATACACCTGACGATAGGTATCCACGTACGTTTCGCCGAAACGTTTTCCCTCATCGTAGCACGCGCGACTGGACATATGGTCCACCACACCCTCATCCTCTTCTTTAAACCGATGATTGTCGCCTTGCGGCGGGCCGTACACCACGGAACTGGACGCAAATAAATATTTCGCTTTGTACTGCCGCGCGAGTTCCAGCGTATTGTTCATCGCGAGACTGTTTGCCTGCAGCGTCTCAATTTTCACCTTGTCAAAATTCTTCGGACTGGTGGGACACGCCAGATGATAAATCTCCTGCACGCCCTGAAATTCCACCGCGAATTTTTCAATCTCGGGGAAGTCCGTCAATTTGAACGGCACGCTGACGTCATGTTTTACAAATTCAAAATCGTCGTACGGCAAGAGGTGATCAATGTTCATCGCCGAACTGTTGATAAAACTGTCCATGCAGATCACGCGCGCTTCTTTCAACAGCTCCTCGCACAGCTGGGAACCGATAAAACCGGCGCCGCCGGTCACGAGAACGTTCTTTTTTTCGAAGACGATGTTTTCTGGCATAGTGATGCTAGTATATCATTTTAAAAACGCACGCGCAATAATGCCACGATTATATTGCGGCCCGTGCGCCATGAACTCGCCTTCCGGCGTGCCGTCAAGCGCAAAGATTTTTACCTGCGGACCGCCGCCCGGCCCGGCGCCCACCACCACTTCTTGTTTTCCGTCAACATCCCAGTCAATCAGCATCACGCTTGAACCGCCCGTGAAATCGCCGTACGGAATAAAACTCGCCGCCGCGGCCTTGCCATCTTCCAAAACGCTCACGGATGACGGTCTGCCCTTCCCCGCGCCAAACGCAATCACACTGCCGTTCCCGTTCATCGCCACCGGCCGCTTCAACCCATCCGGCACGTCAAATTTTTTCATCGTCACGAACGCGCCGATAAAATTCCATGTGTAGCGTTCCACATACGTGCCGTAATGAATCACGCTGTAAATGAACCCGGTGTCCGAAAATCGCACGGCCACGGATTCAAGCGCACTGCCGAGTTCCGCGCCATAGAACCAGTGAAATATCTGACCGTTTGCTTTGTACAAAATCACCTTCAGTTGATTGTTGTCGGAAAATGCGACGGTGATTCCGCCTTTTCCATCGCGAATCACATCGCCGCCGGAGAGTCCCACCGCGCGCACCGGTTTCGGCGAGATGGTTGATTCGAAAATCTTAAATCCCTGCAGAGAATACGCCACGAGTTGCGTGCCCACCTGTTTGTTTGCGTACGCAAACACCACTTCTTGCACCCCGTCGCGATTCACGTCAATAATTTCGAGCGTGATAATTTGATCAAACGGTACGGGCACGACAAACTGCGTTTTCTTTTGAAACGTGTTGGAAAAATGGCGCACGTTGGTCCATTCGCCGCCATCGAACATCACCACAAATTCCGCGCCCGCTTTTTCCTGCTTCAGATTACCGGCCTTTCCAACCGCGGCGGCCACATCAAGGAGACCGGTGCCCAATGATCCGCGCGGCAAACTGTTTTTTGAATCAATCGCCACCGTGGTGGTCTTCAGCACTGTGATAATATCCGCCACGGATAATTGCGGATACTGCGCGCGCAAAAGCGCGGCCGCGCCCGCGACAAACGGCGCGGCAATGGAAGTTCCGGACAAGCCCGTGATAAATTGCGACCCAAACCCGTCGCTCGGCGCGTGCACGCCCAGACTTGAGATGCTCGCCCCCGGCGCCGAAATATCAATGCACGCGCTCCCGTAATTAGAAAACGCGGCCATGGTATCATCTTTGCGCAATGCCGCGACGCCCAGAATAAAAGGAATGTCCACGTCGCTGTCGTAACACACCGGATAGCGTTTTTTGAAATTGAGATTGCCGCCCTCAAGCGCGTCATTGTCATTGCCGGATGCGGCCACCACTACAATCCCCGCGTTGTACGCATCTTTAATGACATCGTAAAATTCCGTGTCAAATCCCTCGCCAACAAAACTCAAATTAACCACGTCCACTTTTTTTGCTATCGCGTAACGAATCGCTTTAATGACGTTGCTCACGAGGCCCCTTCCTTCTTCATCAAGCGCCTGCAGAGACATAATTTGCACCTGCCAGTTCATACCGGCGCCAGCCGTGCTGTTGTTGCCTTCGGCGCCAATGATACCCGCCACCGTCGTAGCGTGGTGCAGTGACAAAGCATCCTTTGCGCCCGCAGTCACTGGCGACGGATCAGGATCCATATGAATAAAATCCCATCCGTTGATGTCATCGGTATAGCCGTTTCCGTCATCATCTTTTCCATTCTTCAATTCCGCAGGATTGCGCCAGAGATTATTCACCAAATCAGGATGGTCAATGTCCATCGGCCCATCAATCACGGCCACTACTACTTTGCGCGAACCCGTGGTTTTTTCCCACGCCTCGGGCATACGAATTTTTTCATAAAACCATTGGTCAATGGCGTACGGGTCATTCGGATAGCGCGCGGCAAAAACCGGCTGTATCACAAAAAGACTCAACACCGCGGCGAAACAGAATAAGCGAAGCGCTTTCATGGGGTGCATCATAGCATCCGGCGTATTTCTCTGTAAAGCAGACAAAACTTTTTTCTTAATCCCACAACTCCTGCAATACTTGAGTACGCCCAGATACGATTTTAAATTTTCCTGCCGCACCTTTTTAAATATGCGTCGCTTTGTTTTAGTGCGCAGAATAGTATAGTATGGAAAACTAACATATCCTAAAAAATCAACCCCCTGATGCCATTTCTTTAGAACTATCTTACCTGGGTGCAGGGTTAAACATAAGAAAGATGTCAAAAATTCTTGAATAGTGGGAACAAAATACTCCAGCGCGATATCATTTCTGCCAATCACCACAAAATCATCAACATAACGAATGTAATACGGGACACAGAGTATATTCGTCATAAATTGATCAAACCTATCCAAATAGATATTTGAAAATAATTGACTGGTTACATTGCCAAGCGGAATACCAATGCCTTTTCGCGTACTGAAACTTTCAATAATAATCCGTATAACCACAAGTGCCCGCGCATCGCTCACTCGTCTTTTAATAAGCGCAAACAACACACCATGATTAACTGAATCAAAAAATTTACGAATATCCCCGTGCAAAATCCACACGGTTTTGGTGTTATTGCACGACAACCGCCATGCGAGCTTTCGCAATCGAGCTACGGCACGATGTGTTCCTTTATTCTTGCGAGAGGAGTAGGAATCAAAAATAAAATACGGTTCAAAAAGTGGTTCAAGCGCGGCAAAAAGCGCGTGATGTAACACTCGATCCCGCACTGACGGTTTGTGAATATGACGCAATTTTGGATCATGTTAGAACTCCTCTTTGCCGCCAATGCGGCAACAAACCAGAAGCGGCTGGTGCTTTTGGAACGTGTTGATCTCAAATTAAAAATACTGAAAACAATGATCCGACTTGCGTACGATGTACGCGCGCTTGATGTGCAAAAATACCTTCTCCTCCAAGAAAAACTTTTTGAAATAGGCCGCATGCTTGGCGGATGGATAAAAGAAACCAAAACGAACCTTTAGGGTTCGTTTGGCAAAGACTTCGGGAGAAGGAAACACCAAGATTGTCATTGGCATTATCAGGGTTCCACCTGTTGACGTTAGTGCCGTCAGCATCAAAGTTGCCGACGTTCACGAGGTTGCCATCCGAAGAACGGCGTTTCCTTTACCTATTTCCATCCGAGGCAGGGTATCAAGCGGCCAATGGCCGGATTGCTGTTTGAATATGTAGCGGAAAACCCGCCTAAATTTTGCTGAACAAAATTTAGGCGGGGACGCTGTAGAAATAGGTAAGCAGTCTTTTTTCACATTGGCGAGATATGTCCGTAGACATATCTTCATGAGCCATGCACTAGTATATCATATCGCGATTGCTTCGCTCCGCTCGCAATGACAATCGGACAAAGTTTCAAATTACAAAGTTCAAAGTTTCATTTAAAGACTGCGGGAGAAGGAAACACCAAGACCGTCACCGGCATCACCAGGGCCCCACCCGCTGACGCTAGAGCCGCCAGCACCAAAGGCGCCGACGCCCACGAGGCCGCCATCCGAAGAACGGCGAGATGTCCGTGTGTAACAATTTTCCAAAAGACGACCGTTTTGTCCAAAATACATCAAGAGATCGTAGATCACTTCTGCCGGAATTTGCCTCGTCAATTTATTGATAGCGAGTTCTGACAATTCTTGTGCGTATTTTGCCCAATCATTACCGCCGAGCAATTGCTGTATTTTTGCTGGAGTTTTACCATTAAAATTTCTTTGATGGTATTCTTCAAACACATGTATTGCCTCTTGATACTGGGCTGGCAATTCCTGATTGTCAAAAATTTTAGTTGTTATATAGTCAACTAGTTCCCTCGTCTGGTCAAGATAATTTTTGTTTGTTGAGTTGGGAATATTCTCTTTGCTGACAAGCGCCCAGCGTATTTTTGGTATATCAGTGGTGAAAAACTCTTCATCTTTGTACCAATCCACTTTAAACAATATTTTTCCCTTACCATCTTGCTGAAATTTCTGCTCAAGTAACGCGTTCATCTTTAACATCGTAAGCGGCTCTCCATCCGGCGCGCGGTCAACGCGTAAAATGAGAAACTGACCCAGTTCTTTGGCGCGCAAAAGTTCTGCCTCGTTAAAGGGAATCGGCGGAATATCTTGTGGCGCAATTTCTATACCAAATGCCTTTTTTACTGCTTCAACGCCCAGGAAATCATCGTCCATAATTTCCCTCGCGCGCTCAATGCCGATTTCTCCACGCTCCACCGCGCGCGGCTTCCTTTTTTCAGGAGATGCCTTATAGGGCGCGAGCACCGGTTGACCATCCCGCGTCACCCCGCGAAACTCATACACTCTGCCGTCTGGGCTGCGCACCAGATCTCCGTGCCTCTGCACGCGATCACCTTCTCTAAATTCAGCCAACACAAATTCCACGCGGGTCCCTTCCGGTGTAATAAAATAACTTGCGGCAACTTCCGGCTCTTCCTTAACAATTTTTTCATACTGCACGCGCGGCGAAAGAAGACCTATATCCTGCGGAGTCAAAATGGAAAGCCGCGGCCGCGGTTCGGCCGTTTTTGCGGCCGCGTCAATGCCAAAATGTTTGAAAAAATCCGCCACGAGCGTCCGGTCTTCTTTTGAATACGCATCGCGAGCCAAAAATTGCGATGTCAGTTTTTCTTTCACGAACGCCTCCAAACTTTTACGGCGCCCCAGCGTCCGGTATTCGGCAAGCCAGCCAAACACATTGCCCATGTCTATAATGAGGTCGCGGACGTACTGCGCATCGCCGCGCGATTTCAGCGCCGTTTCCTGATGCGAGAATGATTTATTAAGCTCATGGAGCGCATTCGCGAAACGCCACAAAAATCCGCCCGCGCTCACTGCGGCGTCCAGTTCGCGTATCTGCACCCGCGCTTTCACGGCGCGTCCGTCTCGCTCTATGGTTTGCATTTTCTCTTGATAGGTAAACGCGGGTTCCAGCTCTTCTTTTGCCGCGCGCATGCGGCCGTTTTCATCAAGGAGAGCCGCGAGCATCCTTTCATTCAATTCCGGGTCTTCCGCATTTTGCGGCGGATAATCTAAATCCACTTTGCTGAATTTGCGGAGCACTTCCGGCGGAATTTTCTTGCGTTCGTACCGCGTTGAGGCCAAGTTCACCATGGCGCAGTATAAAAATTCCGTCCCGATACGTTCCTCCTGATTAGTCACCGGCATGCGCACTCTTTTGCCGGGCGTCCATGCGGCAATGCGCGCGAGACGCTCGGTTTGTTCCGCGGTCGGAAGCAAATTGAACTCATCATCGGCCACAATGCGGCCGCTGTGGAGCGGTTCCGTATCCGTCGTTTTCTCTTTGCCCGTCGCCGCTTCTCCGATTTCTTTATACTCATAATACGTAGCGCCGTCTCTTCCTATTTTTGGCTGGGCGATGAGGTCCTGAAAACGAACATCCTTGCCGGGCGTTTCACTGTTAACACGTCCCGTGAGCACAAGAGCAACCTGTTCCACGAGGCGCGTCTTACCGGTTCCGGATTCGCCGGAGAGAAGCACTGGCCGTCCGGAAAGCGCGGCATGCTCCAAAACCTCAAGCGCCGCGCGGCGTGAAGATGACCAGATAAATTTTTCCCCGCGAAGCTCCCGCGCGTATTCTTTGATGGTCGCGTAGCGCGAGAGCGCGCCGAGTTCCGGATTTTGCGCCACGAGTTCGCGCAATTTTTCCCGTATGTCTTTCACGGCACGCTCCGCGCTTTCAAACAGAAGGACATCCATCTCGCTCGTGCCGCTTCCGCGCGATGAGAAGAGGTGCCGCGCTGACGCATTAAATACGGTTTCACGGGCCACAATCTCGCGGGTCAGCGCTTTGTATTTTTCAAAATTGCCGTTGATTGACGCCAGTTCCCGCGTATGACGCTCATACTCGACGCGATAGACGCGGTTAGTTTCCGGCTCTGCATACAATTGTTTGAGCGCGGCGAGACGCAGGGCGAGTTTATGGTCATGCACCAGTGTTGCCGGAGCGCCCTCCGTATCCTTTTTTGGACGGACGAGACGGCTTTTTACATCCTGAAACAGCGCCCAGAGCGACTCCGCGCGCTCCTCGGGCGTGAGATAGGTTATATCCAGCGCGGGAATTTTTCCCGCGTCGCGCAATTCCGGCAGATTTTGGCATTGCTTCAAAAACAACCCTATCGCGTCTTTCCGCGTTTCATCCATTTTTTCCGGCTTGATTGGGCCCCAGGCGATTTCTCTTTCTTTTTTGGCTTGTTCCGACATATCTGATTTTTACAAAGTTTCAAATTTCAAAGTTCAAAGTTTCATTTAAAGACTGCGGGAGAAGGAAACACCAAGACGGCCATGGGCACGATCAGGGCCCCACCTGTCGACGCTAGCGCCGTCAGCATCAAAGCAGCCGACGCTCACGAGGCGGCCAACCGAAGAACGGCGATTAGTCCATGCATCCACACCTTCAAGCAACCGTTCTCCGGTGTGTTCAAAATACGTGATTAAATCATACAATGCTTCTGCCGGTGTTTGCCGCGTTAGCTGATTAATCTTAAGATCACCAAGTTCTTGCACGTATCGCACCTGATCTACACCACTAAGTAGCGCTTGTATCTCTTCTTTCTTTTTTCCCTTAAAACTCCGCCCAACGTATTCTTTAAATTCTTGAACCGCTTCCGCATAAGCGTCCGGCATGGGCTGATTGCGAAAAAGTTCGTCAAGATACTTAATTATCGTTTTTGTCTGTTCAAAATAATTTTTACTGGTGGAATCCGGCACGAGCGCCTTGCCGGTAAGCGCCCATTTTAACTCGGGAATATCCGTGGTATAAAATTCTTCTGATTGGTACCAAACAACATTGTAGAGCACCTTGCCTTTCCCCTTTCTCGCAAAATCCGGCTGGACCATTTCATTCATTTTCTGCATGGTGAGCGGCTCCCCATCCGGCGCGCGGTCTACCCGAAGCACCAAAAACTGGCCCAGTTCTTTGGCGCGTTCCAGTTCTTTTCGGGAAAACGGAATTGATGGAATTTCTTTCACGTTGAGTTTGACGCCCCACGCGCTCTCCACTGCTTCCGGACCGAGGAAATCCTTGTCGCCGAAAATCTCTCTGGCCTCATCCAGACGGACACCTTTTTCTTTCTTTTCTTTGTTTTTATCTTTTGCCTTTTCCTTTTCTAGGGCGGCCTGCTCTTCCGGCGTGAGCGCGCGGTAATTACGCAAAAACTCTGCGCGAGGCACCGTGAACATCTGGCCGGGTTTTGGTTCTTTGGGGGGCATATTAGTGTATCCTGCGCGGATGCAATTTTTTGAATTGCTCAATAATATCTTTGGCAAGAATGGCGGGCAAATCTTCAAATGACGCGAGCGGCGGCGCGGCATCGGCGCTCTGCGACGCTCCGCCTATCACATAGCTTCGCACCACCATGCCTTTTGCTTTGAGTGTCCGATGCATCGCCTCGGTGGCAGAAAAATCATCCGGCGTGCCATCAGATATTTCCGCCGTATACTGAATAGGCAATTTTTCCGGCGCGATAGCGCGTTTTTTGAGCTCCTGCTGTTCTTTATCAAAATCCTGCTCAATTAACTTGAGCGTGGTATGCGTGGGTGTGCCGCCGCCTGCAAGCGTGGTTACCGCGCGATAAAACGCCCACTGTTCTTTGGGACCCCACTTGTCCGTAAGGGGAAGTCCTATTTTCCCTGTGTCACTTGCCAAGGTTACCATAATTTTAAACGGGAGTAAATCAGATTCTTCCTGCCGCGCGATAAAACTGCACTGCATAATGCTGTCAATAAAAAGGAGCGCCACGTCTCTCTGGACATCGGCTTTGCGCCGGCCGGTTGAAGGATCCGGTTCGTTCATAGATCCGGAGAGGTCAAATGAAAAATATATATTGATGCCGCCAAAATCAATTTCTGTTTTTTCCACCCGCTCATCTACTTCAAAACCGGTCGGATTAAATTGTCCGGAACGAATATCAATGACCGCGCTTGCCGGATCTTCCAAACGATCTCCGCGATCCATGCGCACCGGCCCGCGGTAATCGCGTAGTTCAATTTTCCGTTCTTCCACAATCTTGCGCCACTCTTGTTTCATCAGATCCGTAATCGGCACACCCCGCTCGTCTTTTATCTCCCGCACCCGCTCAAGCGCCTGAAAAAATTCACGCGCCTGCGCGGGGGTGCATTCCGCAAGGCCCGCGAACCGAACTTCCTCGGGATCTTCAGCAGATTTTTTGCGTTTTTCTTTTTTTCTCTTTTT
>JBBTXJ010000103.1:0-1494 GCA_038062335.1 Patescibacteria group bacterium
ATTATTTTAACGTTACGTGTATGAAACAACAATCACGTCTTGCGGTACTTGGCGCCGTGTTTGGAGCTTTGCTTCTCGTTGGCGCAGGGTGCTCGGCTTCTATCGGTAGCGGCGCTGCTGCCGCGCCTTCTCTTGGCGACGAGGTGTTCGTCAAGCCGACTGATGGCGATCGATGGGATAAGGCCACGATAGAGGCCTTCAGCGGTGACGTCTATAGCGTACGAGATAGTTTTACTGACCAAGTGGAAGAGGGAGTAACCCTGAATCGCATGGCGCCTTTGCCCAGCGGAGCCGCGATTGTGAAGGTGGGCGACCGCGTTGTTGGCGCGTGGGTTGGGGATTCATTCTACGGTGGCACGGTTACCGCAGTGGGGACGGGCGCCGCGACGATTAAATGGGATGATGGCAGTGCTCCGTCAGAAACGACATTTGACCAGATTGTAAAACCGTTTGAATAAACTGTGCGCATGGCTGATGAACATACAAAAGATATCGTGGATTTTTTGCTTGAGCAGGCCGGCGAGGATGCGCGCGTGTACACCGTGGCGGCGCCGGCGGCGGAGGACGTGGAAGAATCGCACGAGCCCGAAGGGCAGCTGGCCGTTGATATCATTGACCATGATGACGCGCTTTTGGTGATAGCCACCGTAGCTGGCGCGAATCCCAGCGATATTGGCGTACACGTGCACAATGATTTGTTGACGATTCGCGGCCGCCGCGTGTCGCCAGTTGCCGTAGGCGAGCATGAGTATGTCCATCGAGAATGTTTTTGGGGGCGATTTTCGCGCACCATTATTTTACCGCTTGATGTGCGCGCGGACGGGGTGAAGGCGGTGTATAAAAGCGGAGTATTGGTGGTGTCGTTGCCGAAAGAACGGCGTGACGCGAAAATTCCAATTACGGTAGTAGAAGAAGTATGACATGGCTACATCAGCATCGTCGCGTCGCGATTATTATCACGGTGTTTTTTGTTTTTGGCGCGCTCACGGTGGGCCGCGCCGCGTTTGCGTTTCGCGATAAGAACGTGGTGTTTGATGGCGTGCGAATCGGCGCCCTTGATGCAGGAGGCATGACGCGCGATGCGGTGCGCGACCAACTCCGGGCATTTCAAAATACGCTGGCCACACAGGGTTTGTCATTTGTGTATCAGGATGGTGATGATGGAGAGCGTCGCGCAGTGATTTATCCAATGGTATTTAAGAGCGATGGTTCGGATTCGCGCGTGTTTGCGGATATTGACGTTGAGGCGACCACGGACATTGTGTGGTCAGCGGGGCGTGGCGGTTCATGGGGTCGGCAGGTGCTCGAACGATTGCGTATCATGGGATACGCGTACCGCGTACCGGCGGTTGTGGCCATTGATGAACAAACATTTCAGGATGTGCTCCACGCCAATATCGAACGCGACGAACGGCCGGCGCGTGACGCGCATCTGGTGTATGATACGGGCGCGTTTCGCGTGGAGACAGAACAAACAGGCGTGGTATACACGGT
>JBBTXJ010000104.1:0-4588 GCA_038062335.1 Patescibacteria group bacterium
GGCGGCGGGCGCGGTCGGCACACCGACTTTTTATATTAATGGAAGGAAATTTCAAGGGGTAATTCCCGAGGAGGTATGGGAACAGCTTGTAACGCTGATAGACGTATCATCAAATTGACGGCGATTACCGTTATAGTGTTTGCGAGCGTATGGTACGCGTTCGCGCCTGTTTTTGTTTTGGCGCAAGAGGCGCCGGCGGCAGAACAGATGTGCGGGGAGAACCCCAAGCAACCAAAATGCAACGCGCTGTGCTGGAGAACAGAACAGTGTAAAGAGAAGGACGGTGTTTTTGAGGAATCCGAGGAATCAAAGGCCGTGTGCGGCGGAGCCCCGTGGGCGTATTGTTTTCCGCCAAACAGTAAAATTACGCTGCAAATTCCCATTGGCGGAGCAGAGGATGTTGCCGATATGGGAAAATACGTTAAGACCATATATCTCTTTTCGCTTGGTATCGGCGGGCTCGTGGGCGCGATTGTGTTGATTCACGCCGGATTTTTGTGGATTGTTTCAGGGGGGAATACGGCCACCATCGAGCGGGCAAAAAAACATATTCAAGATGCGGCCATCGGTCTTTTGCTCCTGTTCGGTTCGTACACGATGTTGTCCGCCATCAATCCGGATTTGGTAAAACTGCGGGTGCCGCGCGCGCATCTGATCCGCAACATCGCGATTGAGTTTGAGCCGGTTAAACCGGGAACTGAAGGCGGCCCCTGTGACGTAAAAAATGAATTGTCTGTCAAAGCGTGCAGGGCTGCGTGCTCCGGATGCGATTGCTATTCCTTTAAAGAAAGCGGCGCGGAAACGTTAGCTAAATACACGATGTGGGCCGTTGCGTCGGTTGCGGGTGGAGGAGCGGTGTTAAGTGGCGTGGGGGGAGGCAGTATAGCGGCAGGCGTGCGCGCGGTGTTGCCAAAATTGTTATCTGCTTCCAAATCAACATTTGGCGTACTCAAAAAATTAGTTGGACTTGGCTTCTCTCATCCGCAAGCAGGGTTTCTCACAGCGGCTGTTGGTTTTAAAACGGTAAGTGATTTTGAGAGTTGGCTGGATCAGCAGGGTATCGCCATGGATGAGCCCGGTATTTGCATCAATGCGCCTAAAAATATATTGAATCGCGGTGACCTTTGCGGACTCGATGAATCGTGTATCCAACCCATGAAATGCGTAACGTTTATTGAATCATTCGGCGGTCTTGAGAAAGGGATTGGGGTTTGCAGTGATGGTACAGAAGGTTCAGGGTGTAATGAGGCGACAGATTGCAACAACGGCACTCCCGCTGATTCAAGTGACGATTTAAGTTGTGTTGATGGCCCACTCAAATTAAAGGGGTGTGCTCCGTTGACCGGTCGCGCACAAGGTACTTATTGCGGATTGGGTCATGGTGAGCTGGCGGATACTATCTGTGCGGCAGGACTCGCGTGCAAAATTACCAATAAGGAATTTGCCTTTACCTTTGATAAGGTGGGGTATGGTTTTTGTATTGATGCGCGTGAGGCGTCGGGGGATTATCAACCACAATATATTGGTGATCGTGATTGTCTTAGTGGCAAAGATGAACAGTGTCCCGAGGGTTTGCAATGTAAATCATGGCAGCCAAATGCACGAGAGTCCTGTAATCGGATATGTGATTCTGATCAAGCGTGTCAGGATTTTTGTCCGCCGGGAGAAACATGTCATTGTCGCAATGAAGCTCCACGCATTTGTAGAAAAGGCGCGCTCGTGGTGCAGGCACTCAATAATGGTTCCTCGGGTTGTGATAATCCAGCGCGGCCTGAACGTCAATGTGCGCAAGGACTTGTCTGTGTCGGGCCCATTGAAGCTTTACAAGAGCAAAAAGTATGTACTAATGGAGCGAATGGTTCCTGGTGTTCTAATTACCCGGAATGCGCGAGTAAAAATTGCCAGCCAACATTTGATGAGGCACTCGAGATGAATATAACCAGATGTGCTGCGTGTCGGAACAATGAGGATTGTTTAGAAGGCCAGTGTCGGAACGGTGTTTGCGGGTAGGTTTTGGCCCAATACTTGCACGGCTTGACAACCTGTGGTATGCTCTGGGGCATGCCAGCTAAGAAGCCAACTTCTTCAAAACCCGCGCATGATGTATTGCGCATTCGCGGCGCGCGGGAACACAATCTTAAAAATGTTTCCATTGATTTGCCGAAAAATCAACTCGTGGTAATCACGGGTTTATCCGGTTCGGGAAAATCTTCTTTGGCGTTCGATACTATTTACGCGGAAGGACAGCGGCGATACGCGGAATCGCTTTCGGCATACGCGCGGCAGTTTATGGAAATGCGCGACAAGCCCGATGTTGATGAAATTCAGGGGCTCTCGCCGACCGTGGCCATTGACCAGCGCGCCGGTGCCAACAATCCGCGTTCCACGGTAGGCACCGTGACCGAAGTATATGATTTATTGCGTTTGTTATTTTCGCGTATCGGCATTCAGCAGTGTCCATTCTGTCAGCTGCCGGTGAAACGGTACACGCCCGGTGAAATAGTGGAGGAGCTTCGCGCGCTCGCACGCAAAGAATCGGATTTGTACGTGCTAGCGCCGCTGTTTGATGGCGTGGTGATGAAACCGCGCGAATTATTACAGCGTTTGGAACGCACGGGTTGCGAGGCGGTGCGCGCAAATGGCGTGCTGATGCCGCTCAAACAATTTGCCAAAGTGGCCAATGCCAGCACGCGATACGTGATTGAACTGGTGGTCATGCACATCACCGATGTGAAGCGGCAGGATATCTCGGGTGCGGTGGATTCGGCGCTTGAATTCGGGAACGGCACGCTTTTGCTGGTGGACACGAACGAGGGCGATGAGAAATCGTATTCTACTAAAGCGCGTTGCATACAATGTAATCGCACGTTTGACCAAGTTGAGCCGCGTTCGTTCAGTTTTAACAGTCCCTATGGCGCGTGTCCGCGATGCACCGGACTGGGGATTACGCTTGAAGTGGACGCGGATTTGGTCATTCCGAACCCGCGCCTCACGCTTGCGGAAGGCGCCATCCAACCGTGGACTCGCATCACGGGGTCCAATGACAAGTACCACAAATTATTGGAGGCCGTGGCGCGCGATTGCGGTTTTTCTGTTGACGTGGCGGTGCAGGATTTACCGAAACCCGTGATGGATATTGTTTTTTACGGTACGGATGGCAAGACGCATCTTATAGAGGGGAAGCCCGTGGTGTTTGAGGGCGTGGTGCCGAATTTGACCCAGCGGCATGCCGAGACCGATTCGGATTATGTGCGGAAAGAAATTGAGCAGTACATGCGCGAGCAAGTGTGTCCGATTTGTACCGGTAAACGGCTGAAGCAAGAGGCGCTTTTCGTGAAAGTGTGGGAGCAGTCCATTGCGGACATCGTGCAATTTTCTATTGATGAGTGTGTGCTGTTCTTCACGCAGAAAGGGAAAGGCAGTGGCCTTTCGCGCGGCAACGAAGCCATCGCCCAGCCGATTATTAAAGAGATGTTAGTGCGTTTGTGCGATCTCGCGCAAGTTGGTTTGGGGTATGTACAGCTTGACCGTTCGGTAGCCAGTCTCTCCGGCGGCGAGGCCCAGCGCGTGCGATTATCTACACAACTTTCAACCGGTTTGATCGGCGTGATTTACGTGCTCGACGAGCCGTCCATTGGATTGCATCCGGCAGATAATCAAAAGCTGATTGATACATTGAAAGAACTCCGTGATTTGGGCAACACCGTGATTGTCGTGGAGCACGATGCCGCGATGATGAACGCGGCGGATTATTTGGTGGACGTGGGGCCGGGCGCGGGCAAGCACGGCGGAAATATTATTGGGCAGGGCACGCTCGCGCAGTTCAAAAAGTTACACACGTCTACGGCCCAGTATCTGACGGGCGCTGATGAGATTTCGGCGCCTAAGAAATATCGCAAAGGCAGTGGCAACACCGTGGTAGTGCAGGGCGCAACCGGATTTAATTTAAAAAATATTGATGCGGCATTTCCGTTGGGCACGCTGATTTGCGTGACCGGCGTGTCCGGTTCCGGAAAATCCACGTTAGTGATAGATATATTGGGACGCGCGCTCGCGCGGCATTTTTATCGCGCCAAAGATGAGCCGGGCGCGCACAAGAGTATCAAAGGATTGTCTTTTATTGATAAGGTTATCGCGATTGACCAGTCGCCGATTGGCCGCACGCCGCGTTCGAACCCCGCCACGTACACGGGTGTGTTCACGCTGATTCGCGACACGTTCACCGAAGTGCAGGAAGCGCGTGCGCGCGGGTACGATGCCGGAAAATTCAGTTTCAACGTGAAAGGTGGAGGGCGTTGCGAGGCATGTGCCGGCGAGGGATATGTGCGCATCCCGATGCAGTTTTTATCCGATGTATTTGTGGAATGCGAGGCGTGCGAAGGAAAACGCTATAATCAAGAAGCGCTTGAAATTCATTATCGTGGCAAGACGATTGCAGATGTTCTGGAAATGACGGTGGAAGAGGCGCGGCAGTTTTTTAGTGATACCCCCGCGATTGTGGAGAAATTGCGATTATTGGAAGAAGTAGGTCTCGGTTATGTATCGCTTGGTCAGCCGGCTACCACGTTGTCTGGCGGTGAGGCCCAGC
>JBBTXJ010000105.1:0-3234 GCA_038062335.1 Patescibacteria group bacterium
ACAAGCGCAAGCTCACCAAGCCGAGCGCCGAAGTGGCCTGCCTGATCCGTGAGAAGTTCACCGATGAGGAGATCAAGGCCATGGGTCTCGTCTGGATCGTGGTCATGCACGAGTCCATCAACGACTCCGGCGGCGGTCCGAGCATCCTGGGCGTCAGTCGCTACGATGTCGGTCGTTGCCTGCGCGCGCACTACGGCAGGCCTGACCACGGGTGGCTTCGTGCCCACGGGTTCGCGTTCGTCGCCACGCAAGTTTAGCCCTTGGAACTTTGGTCACTTGGTTTTTATCTTGAACCCTTTGACCTTTGACCCTTGGTCCTCGCCCAGCACCGCCTCGGTGCTGGGCATTTTTTATTTTTAGTATTACAATTAACAGTGGAAGTAGGTGAATAGTTACCGGCGGTTACGGCTTCCGGCTACCGAACCCAGTATCCGCCTGCCGAGAATTCCTGCGGTTACGGCTTCAGGAAGAGTGGCAGTGCGGGGAACTTCAAAAAATGGAGGAACTTGGTACGAGACATTAGGGCATTATAGATGCCGAATAATATTCAACCCTAAGAGTATTCAAGGGGTGGTGATCCGGGCGATGCCTCGTATAATTTGACGGCGATCCGAACATCCTGGGCGTCAGTCGCAACGATGACGGTCGTTGCCTGAACGCGTACTACGACAGGCCTGACAACAGGTGGAATCGTGACAACGGGTTCGCGTTCGTCGCCACGCAACTCTCTTCGTTTCTTTCCTGCTGTGGCGGGAGAGTTTTGTTTTAGGTTCTCTGTCTTGACAAATTTTAGGAATTTTTGATACTATAGGTTTATATGTTCCTCCCTCTCGCCATCTTCATAATCGTGTTCATCATCATTCCGGGTCTTCGTACGGTTCAGCAGTACCAAAAGGGCGTGGTGTTTCGTTTTGGAAAAATTGTGGGTACGCGCGAGCCGGGGCTTAATCTCATCATTCCTTATATAGAGGTATTGAAGAGAGTTGATCTCCGCACCATGACCCTTCCCATCCCGCCGCAGAAAATTATCACTAAAGATAATATTTCCGTTGATGTTTCGGCGGTTGCGTATTACAAAGTTACCGATGCCATTAAAAGTATTGTGGCGATTGAAAACGTGAGTAATGCCATTAACCAAATTGCGCAAACATCCGTGCGTAATATTGTGGGGAAATTCCAGCTTGATGAAATTTTAAGCGAGCGCGAAATTATCAACACCGAAATCACGAAAGTGCTTGATGCACACACGGAAAGCTGGGGCGTGGTGGTCTCGGTTGTTGAGATTAAAGATATTGAATTACCGGAAGGCATGCAGAGAGCCATCGCAAAACAGGCAGAAGCCGAGCGTGAAAAGCGCGCTAAAATTATTGCGGCAGAAGGAGAATTTTTATCCGCGCAGAAACTTGCGGATACTGCGGACATCATGCAGGAGCATCCCATCGCACTCCAACTCCGCAATTTGCAAACCATGGCGGAAATCAGCGTTGAGAAAAATTCCACCATTATTTTCCCCGCGCAATTCATGAGCACGCTTGCAGATATCAAAGCGTTCATGGCGCAGGAGGGTATGAAGCCAAAGGGGCATGGGTAAAGCGGTATGGGTAAAGCGGTATGGGATGTGATTCACTTTACACGAGCGTGTCAGTAGGTTATTATAAGCGCGCGTAAAACGCGCTTTTGCGGGTGTAGCACAATGGTAGTGCGCGTGCTTGCCAAGCACGAAACGGGGGTTCGATTCCCCTCACCCGCTCAACAGAAACATGCTATACTAGACGCACTATGCATCTTCGATACCCCGCGCTATTCCTCGGTGCCGTCGCGCTTCTTTTCGTTGTTGGATCGGTGCGCGCCGCAGAGTATGTGGGTGGCGAGCTTATCAAAATCCAGAGTTCAGACGCGGTGTATTATGTTGGCACGGATTTGAAACGGTATGTGTTCACCAATGAACGCGTGTATAAAACATGGTATGAGAATTTTGATACCGTGAAGACGGTGGGCAGTGAAGAGCTGAACATCCTGCCGCTTGCGGGCGTGGTTACCTACCGGCCCGGAACGCGCATGATTAAAATTTCGGATGATCCCAAGGTGTACGTGATTGGCGCGAACGGCCTCGCGCGTCATATCGCCACGGAAGAAATTGCGACGGTGTTGTACGGAACGGATTGGAATAAAAAAGTGGATGATCTCGCCGCGTCGTTGTTCCTCGGCGTGTATACAATCGGCGATGGCATTACGCTCACCACGCAATTTGATCCGGCGACTGCGCGTGCGGCAGCCACATCTATCAGCATGGATAAAGGACTGCCGGTTCTGGTATCCGCATCACCCGATGCGCCGCCACCAGTTGCGCCCACCTCCACGCCACCAGTAGCACCCGCTCCAACACCCGTGGTGCTTGGCGCGCTTGAAGATATTGAAATCGCGCGCTCTGATTCTAATATTGTTTATGCGGTTTCAGGCGATGCCGATGTAGGCGCGTGGAAAACAAAAGATGGCGGCGCCACATGGAGCCGCGTGTACAAGGGCGGATCGCTCACGTCTGTCGCGGTGCATGCTACTAATCCAAATAAGGCGCTGATCGCGGATGCCGGTAAAATTTACTACACCGCGAACGGCGGTACCACGTGGTCAACCGCGAGCGTATCAAGTACGATGGGCGCAATACACACCGTGGTTTTTGCCATGGTGAATCCTGATCGCGCCTACGCCTTGAGCGGTGGATGGTTGATTCAAAGTTTGGACGCGGGCGTCACATGGAGCGCGGTTTCAGCGGCGACACACCTATCATTTACATTTTTGGATGTGCTGGTAGCGCACCCGCTTGATGATGCTACCGTGTATGCCGGAACAGACCAGGGTCTTCAGCGTTCCACTGACGGCGGTCTCACATGGATTAAATTGAAACCGCCGGTGGGAGCCGAGGTATTGCGCGTGCGTGGCATTGACCCCAATCCGCGCGATCCGCTTATTTATTACATGACCACTGATCAGGGATTTTGGTACACGGCAGATAACGGTTCCAGTTGGAATGCAACGCGCGTGCCGGACGTGGCGGATAATGAATTGTACGATGTTGATGTTGCTGATAAAGATACCAACATTGTGTATGTCGCGACGAAGAAGGGCATTTTTCGCAGCATAAATCGCGCAGTGGCGTGGGAGGCGGTGACCGGTAATATGGGATTGTCTGACGTAAAGACGCTCGCGGTTGATCCTAAAAACGAAAACCGCGTG
>JBBTXJ010000106.1:0-3103 GCA_038062335.1 Patescibacteria group bacterium
GTGGGTCTGGC
Source organism: Patescibacteria group bacterium (assembly GCA_038062335.1). Taxonomy (GTDB): domain Bacteria; phylum Patescibacteriota; class Patescibacteriia; order Magasanikbacterales; family JBBTXJ01; genus JBBTXJ01. The sequence goes on from JBBTXJ010000106.1 coordinate 12, forward strand.
GCGCATGGAGCGCATCGTGAAAGACCGCATGAGCACCTATGAGCTTGACTCCATCACGCCGGCGCGGCTCATCAATGCGCGGCCGGTCATCGGTGCGGTGCACGAGTTCTTCATGTCCTCACAGCTTTCGCAGTTCATGGACCAGACCAACTTGTTGTCCGAATTGGAGCATAAGCGCCGCGTGTCCGCGATGGGTCCGGGCGGGCTTGCGCGTGATCGCGCAGGGTTTGAGGTGCGCGATGTGCACCCTACCCACTACGGCCGTATCTGCCCTATTGCAACACCTGAAGGACCAAACATTGGGCTCGTCAGCCACTTGGCGTCGTTTGCGCGCGTGAATGAATTTGGATTTATTGAGACGCCCTATCGCAAAGTGGTGAAAGAAGAGGGTGGTCGCGCGCGGGTGACTAAGGAGGTGGTGTATCTGAACGCGTTTAAAGAAGAAAAATCGGTTACCGCGGCGGCGACCACACCGGTTGACGCAGATGGTTATTTTGTTGAAAAGACCGCGGGCGTACGCAGATACGGCGAACCGAGCGTGGAAGATACGAATGCCATTGAGTATGTTGACGTGGCGTCCAATCAAATTATTTCTATTGCAACTTCGCTGATACCCTTCTTGGAGCACGATGACGCAACACGCGCACTCATGGGTACCAACATGCAGCGCCAGGCGGTGCCATGCGTGTTGGGCGACGCGCCAATTGTGGGGACGGGTATAGAGCGACAGGCGGCCGCTGATTCCGGATATGCCGTTATCGCAGAAGAGGATGGCACCGTAACCGCGGTGGATGGTGCACAGGTGGTAATGACGGGCGAAAGCGGCACGGTACGCACCCATCGGCTCACCAAATTCCTTCGTTCCAATAATGACACCGCTATCACACAGCGGCCGACGGTTGAACAAGGGCAAAAAGTAAAGAAGGGCGACCCGCTGGTTGACGGACCCGGAATGGACCACGGAGAACTTGCGCTCGGCCAGAACGTGCTCGTGGCGTATATGATATGGGATGGTTTTAACTATGAGGATGCCATTATCATTTCCGAACGGTTGGTACAGCAAGATCGCTTTACCTCGGTTCACATTGAAACGTACATGACCGACGTGCGCGAGACAAAATTGGGACCGGAAGTGATCACGTCCGATATCCCCAATGTTTCGGAAGAGCGTTTGCACAATTTGGATTCTGAAGGAGTTGTTCGTATCGGCGCTGAAGTAAATCCCGGCGACATTTTGGTTGGTAAAATTACGCCAAAAGGTGAAACGGAACTCTCACCGGAAGAGCGCCTTTTGCGCGCGATTTTTGGTGATAAGGCGCGCGATGTGCGCGACTCCAGTTTGTATCTGCGCCATGGGGAGCACGGGAAAGTAATCGGCGTGCGCGTGTTCTCACGGGAGCAGGGTGACAAACTTCAGCCGGGCGTTATCAAACAGGTGCAGGTGACGGTGGTGGATATGCGCAAGGTGCAGGTGGGTGACAAGTTGGCAGGTCGTCACGGGAACAAGGGCGTCATTTCAAAAGTGGTGCCAGTGGAAGATATGCCGTTTTTGGAAGATGGCACGCCCGTTGACCTCATTCTTTCGCCGCTCGGTGTTATTTCGCGCATGAATTTGGGTCAGTTACTTGAGGTGCACGCGGGTCTTGCGGCAAACGCTTTGGGGTATCACGTAGCCACGCCGGTATTGAACGGAATGAACGAGGAACAAATTAAGGAAGAATTACAGAAGGCAGGGTTCCCCACCAATGGTCAGATTCAGTTATATGATGGCCGTACCGGCGAGTCATTTGATCATCAATCAACGGTCGGGTATTCCTACATTCTGAAGTTGAACCACATGGTGGATGACAAAATTCACCAGCGTTCGATTGGTCCATACAGTTTGATTACCCAACAGCCGCTCGGCGGTAAGGCCCAGCATGGTGGCCAGCGTTTTGGTGAAATGGAAGTGTGGGCGCTCGAGGCTTATGGCGCTGCACACACCTTACAGGAAATGTTAACAATTAAATCTGACGACGTGCAAGGTCGCGCGCGTGCGTACGAGGCCATAATCAAGGGTGAAGAAATTTCGCGCGTGAACATTCCGGAATCATTCCATGTATTGACGCGCGAGTTGAAGGGTCTGGGACTTGATATTGAATTGCTGAAAAAGAGCGAATCCGGAAAATATACACCCGTGGAAGAGTCAACGTTAGACAAAGACCCACGTAATACCGCACTCTAATCCCTATGATGCACAGTTACCAAGTCATGGATTTTGATGCGATTCGATTGCGTCTTGCCTCACCCGAGGTGATTCGTAAATGGTCGCATGGCGAAGTACTGCGTCCGGAAACCATTAACTATCGCACGCAAAAACCGGAAAAAGGCGGTTTGTTTGCGGAAGAGATTTTTGGCCCCACAAAAGATTGGGAGTGTTATTGCGGAAAGTACAAAAAGATTCGCTATAAGGGCATCACGTGCGACAAGTGTGGCGTGGAAGTGACGCATTCATTGGTGCGACGTGAGCGCATGGGCCACATTGAGCTTGCCGCACCGGTAGCACACATTTGGTTCTTGCGATCGGTTCCCTCCAAGATGGGGACCGTCCTTGATTTGTCCTTGCAGTCGCTTGAACGGGTGATGTACTTTGCGTCGTTCATTATTACACAGGTGGATCGAGCGCTGCAGCAGGAAACCTTGGAACAACTGCGGAATGAATACAAATCAAAGCGCCGTCAGATGAAGAACGAATTTGAGCAGGGCGGTGGGCAGCCGGGCACGAAAGCGGAGAAGGCACTCCTTGAGAAGCAGAAGGCGCTCGAGGAAGATTTTGTGCACACTGAAAAAGAGATCAACGAGATTCAACCGATGCATATCGTGAGCGAGAATCAATATCAAGAGATGGCTTTGCGATTCGGACATTTTTTTGAAGCCGGCATTGGTGCCGAGGCGGTGGTGCAACTTTTGGAGAAATTGGATGTTGATGCCACGGTTAAGGAACTTGAGGACGGACTGGTCGCGGCAAAGGGCGCGCGGCGCGAGCGCATCGTGCGCCGTACGAAATTGCTCCGCAGTCTGAAGCGCAACGGCATCAAACCCGCGTGGATGGT
>JBBTXJ010000107.1:0-8203 GCA_038062335.1 Patescibacteria group bacterium
TTCACGTTTGCGGACGAGGTAGGGCCAGGTTTGCCGCTTTGGACCCCTAAGGGCACGATCATTAAAGATGAACTGGAACAATGGGCGAAAGATACTGAAAAAAAATGTGGCTATGTCCGTGTATCCACACCGCATATCGCAAAGCACACGCTTTTTGAGATTTCTGGACACCTTCCTTATTACAAGGATGACATGTACGCACCGATGAAAATTGATGAAGAGGACTACTATCTCAAGGGAATGAACTGTCCGCACCATCACATGATTTTTCTGTCGCAATCCCACTCATACCGTGACCTCCCTTTGCGGTTTGCGGAATATGGAATGGTCTATCGTTATGAAGGGTCTGGCATGCTTTTTGGTCTCATGCGAGTGCGCGCTATCCAACAGAACGACGCGCATATTTACTGTCGTGAAGATCAGGCAGAAGAAGAATTTTTGAATGTTCTTAAATTGCACGAGTATTATTATCAGATGTTAGGTCTCACCAAGGATGATTATCACATTGTCATCGGTCTTCCTGATGAGGCGAAACGAGACAAATATCACGGTGATAAAGCGCTCTGGGATCAGGCAGAAACTATAATGCGGCGCGCCATAGAACAATCAGGTATTCGGTCGCAGGATGATGTTGGCGGCGCGGCGTTTTATGGCCCGAAAATTGATATAGTCATCAAATCGTCAATCGGTCGTGAGTTCGCCATCTCCACCAATCAGCTCGATCTCTACATGCCACGCAGATTCAATTTGCAGTATGTGGATAAAGATGGAGGAAAAAAATATTGTGCTGTCATTCATCGAGCGCCATTAGGTTCGCATGAGCGGTTTATCGGATTTTTGATAGAACATTTTGCCGGCGCGTTTCCTGTTTGGCTTTCTCCGGTGCAGGTGATGGTGGCGCCGGTGAGCGAAAATCATTTGGCGCTTGCGGAGGAGCGCGCGCTTGCGCTTCGCGCGGCCGGTATTCGCGCCGATGTTGACCGAAGTAATGAAACCGTTGGCAAGAAAATTCGCAATGCCGAACTGCAAAAAATTCCGTACACGGTAGTCTTGGGCGATAAAGAAAAAGATGGCGGCGAGTGGCAGATTCGCGTGCGCGGAGAAAAAGAACAGCCGCGTCTGCCGGAAGCGCAATTTATTGAGCGTGTGAAAGAAAAGATTGCGGGTCGCGAGCTTGCGGTGGGCCTGTAGGGTCTGCCCTTGACACGCGCGCCTGCTTTTGCTAGAGTAACCAGTCCCCTAAAAGGGGCTTTACCGCCCCGGGAGGGGCAAGGAGGTTTAGAAAAGTGGATGATACAACGAGAAGCGGCGCAGGTCCGCCCGTGCCGACCAAGTTCCCGATGCGACAAGTGGGAGGACTTCCGGTGGTGTGGCAGTGGACGAATGCGCCGTCTTGCGTGACGAGCCTCCTCGCGTGGCGGCTCAAGGAAACCACATTCACCGATATGGTGATGTGGCTGGACTGCCCGATGCCGCCAGACAAGGCGGGGATCGTGGTGGCGTTTACGCCGCAGGGCGCGTTCGCGCTTCACCTCCTCAAGCTCATCGAGGGGATCGAGATCGGTGGTCAGCGATATCGTCGCCTCCCGGAATGGGATGGGAGCTGGGGTTCTGACAAGGACGGCTGTCACACGATGTACCTTGTCGTGGAGATGTCGGCCGGAGCGCGGCCGCTTCCCTTCATGACCCGCGACGTGCGGTTCGTGTTCGGAGACGGACGATGATGGCGGATGTCTTGCGGCCGAGTCTCGCGCGGGTGCGTCGCGAGCTCATGATATGCGGCTTCCGGATCGCGGAGGCGGTGTGGTACGAGAGCGGAACGCTCCGTCTCTACTTCGGTAGCACGAAGCAGGTGCCACCATGGGTTCTCGCTGCCATGCCGAGGCTTTGGCTCCTTGACGGTGAACGAGTGGAGGCGCAGTACGAGGATGTGATCCCTTGTCTCGCTAGCGCGCAGGTAACCGCCTACGCCGAATACAAAACAGCGACGCTGCCGTCAGCGCCGCTGATTCTGAAGGAGACTTCCACGGAAGATGACCCGAACGTAATTGCGCTTGTCGCGCAGTAGGTCCGTTGTTCAGCAACGGACCTTTTTTATTCTATTCTCACTCCCATTCCTCCCTTAAACTTTACTCCTCCGGGAAGTGATTCTGGCGGTGGAGAGGCTTCGCGCGTTTCCTGCGGTGGAGGACTCGACGTCCACACTTCATCGGCTTCGTTGGCTTCGGTTTTTGGTCTCATGCTTCCGAGCGCGTGTTCTTTCATAAATTGTTCAAGCGCGGCGGTTTGTTCATAGAATCGATTAGTTTTACCGGTATCTATGGTCACTTTACCACCGCCCAATTCCTTGATACCTCCCATGTCTTTGAATCGTCGTAGCACCTCACTTGTCACTGCAAGAAACGCAGTTGGATCCCCAACTTTTTTTGACTCCTCCAATCGCCGTTGGAGTCTATCAGTGATGCTTTCTTTGCCGGTGCTTGTTCTAGAGCGGATCAGTGCCTCGGTATCACTCATTGATTCAAGACCTGTCAGTTCATTGAAGAGATCGTCTACTTCCGCTTCTCGTTCGCGCACCCACGCGGCTTCAGGGGACGCGTCCCTTTTTTTCGCTTCGTCCAGGGCCTTTTGGACAGCTGATTCTTCCGTGAGTTTTTCAAGGCTTATTTCTCCGCTCGCTCCTTTAAATTCGGAAGGATCCCGATAATCTGCCGGTGGTTTTGCAAGCGGTTGTTCGGTCGGCTCGTGGCGCGGTATGGAGTCAGGCCTTGGCATAGGATTGTTATTAAAGGTATTACCTGTGTATTCTACCAGCATGTGGGGGATGGCACAATTTGACTATCCACAAGGGTGTGGGCATACTGAGGTGTTGATATGGCGATGAACAAACCAAAAATTATTGTTATCGTGGGGCCGACCGGGTCCGGGAAGACGGCGTTGGCCGTGCAATTGGCACGGACGACGGGGGGCGAACTCGTAAGTGCGGATTCGCGGCAGGTGTATCGCGGAATGGATATTGGAACCGGCAAAGAGCGGTTCGCCGACGTGCCCCAGCATTTGATTGATATCGTCAATCCTGACGAGGATTTTACGTTGGCAGATTTTTTGGAGCGCGCGAAAAAAGTTATTGCGGATATTCACGCACGCGGCGGCGCTCCTATTGTTGTTGGCGGGACGGGGTTGTACGTTCAGGCGCTTGTGGAGAATTGGCAGGTGCCGAATATCGCACCAGATAAAAAAATGCGCGCGGAATTAGAGAAAAAATCCGTTGATGAGCTCCGTCTGGAACTTGCAGCTATTGATCCAGAAGAGGCGAAGCGCCTCGAGCGCGGGAAGCGATATCTCGTGCGTGCTTTGGAAATGTGGCGTACCACAGGACAGAAGCCGTCGGCGCTTAAAACAAAAAACGAGCCGCTGTATGATGCGCTCGTTTTGGGCATTGAGATTCCACGCGCGGAATTGTACGCGCGGGTTGATGCGCGCGTGGATGATATGTTCGCGCGCGGGTTCGTGGACGAGGTGCGCGTGCTTTTGAAAAAGTATTCGGCGGATTTGCCAGCGTTTCGGACGATTGGGTATAGGGAGATCATGGATGTCATTTCGAGCGAGCGGAGCGAGTCGAGAAATCTAATTAGGTCCGGGGCCTGCGCTCGCTCGGCCCGCGAGGCGCCCCTCGACTCCGCCCCGACAAGTCGGGGCTCCGCTCGGGATGACATTTGTAACCACACCCACGCGTACGCCCGCCGTCAGCTCACGTGGCTTCGGCGGATGAAATATGTGCAGTGGTGCAAGACGCCCGAGGAGGCATTGACAATCATCGCGAAAAGCGGTAGTCTTCCTACTTAAGGAGGATGAAATGGCAGATGACAGGTTGTGTCGTGAAGAAGGATGTGGCAAGAAAATACATGGGCATGGTCTGTGCATGACCCATTATGGGATAGAGCGCACTCGTCGTGCCGTACCGTGTTCCGTAGCCGGATGTGCAAGAGGTCGGTATGTCAGGGATTTGTGTGTGCGACATTATGTCGCCAAGAAGAAGTGCGAAGCGCCTGCGTGCCACTTCAGCGGGTGTGATCGTCCAAGTTACAGCCACGGCCTTTGCAAAGTGCATCGTGCGCAACGATTGCGCGGCGGGCCGCTTCGGCCTTTTGTGAAACCGTACCGTATGCCAAAGGTGTGTTCTTTTGCGGGCTGCGGCCGTACGGTGCATGGCCATGGATTATGCCGTGCGCATTGGGGGCAGTGGCATCATGGTAACCCGCTTTCGCCCATTCGTACCCGGTGGCATCGTGGCGAGCCGCCGCGGATATGCTCTCTCCCAGATTGTAATGAGCCATATTCCGGGCAGGGGTTGTGTCGTGAACACTACTGGATTATGAAATACGAGGAGAATAAACTGCGCAAAGCGGAGGAAAGGCAAAAAAGGGAACATGATACGCTCGCCTCTGCGCTTGCGATACATCCTGCGATCCTTGCGCGTCTCCGTGCTCGGAGTTTCTGTGCTGTTGGAGGATTCTAGTGCTGCTTTACGCGGCACTTTTTTATTATGTCATTCCGGATGCCGCGATCCGGAATCCACCCACGCTTTTTTTACCGCCTCCGCAACGGCGGGGACAATGGATTTATCCAGCGCGTAGGGGAGAATTTCGTCTGCGGTTGGATTTTGGATAGTAGCGGCGAGCGCAACGGCCGCCGCAAGTTTCATCTCTTCCGTAATTCGTGTGGCGCGCACATCAAGCGCTCCACGGAAGATGCCGGGGAAACCGAGAACGTTGTTTACCTGATTGGGGAAATCACTCCGGCCAGTTGCAACAACGGCCGCGCCCGCGGCCTTGGCATCATCCGGTAAAATTTCCGGATCAGGATTTGCCATGGCAAAGATAATGGCGCCGGGCGCCATTGTTTGCACCATTTCTTTAGTGAGCGCGCCTTTTACGGAAACGCCGATGAAGACATCCGCGCCACGGATGGCGGCCGCGAGTGCACCGTGGAGTTTTGCGCGATTGGTGAGGGAGGCGATTTCTTGTTTTGAAGTGTTGATTTGATTAGATTGCTTCGTCGTCCCGACAGAGTCGGGACTCCTCGCAATGACATCGCGTCCCTCAAAAATAATTCCCTTAGTGTCACACATAATGACATTTTCTCCGCGTACGCCGTAGCGCATCAAAAGTTTGGTAACCGCCATTCCCGCCGCGCCGGCGCCATTCATCACCACGCGCACGTCTTCAAATTTTTTACCCACCACTTTCAGCGCATTGATCATGCCAGCCAAAACCACTACCGCGGTTCCGTGCTGGTCATCGTGCATCACGGGAATGCCCAAATCCTGGAGCCCCGCTTCAATTTCAAAACATTCGGGCGCTTTGATATCTTCCAAATTGATTCCGCCAAACACGGGCGCGATGTTGCGCACGGTTGCGATAACTTCGGCCGGATTTTCTGACGCAATACAAATAGGGAACGCGTCAATGCCGCCGAATTCTTTGAACAGCACACATTTTCCTTCCATCACCGGAAGCGATGCTTCGGGACCGATGTTGCCGAGACCCAAAACTGCGGTGCCGTTTGTCACAACCGCAATCATGTTGCCCTTAGACGTGTATTTGTACACGTCTTCTTTGTTCGCCGCAATGCGACGGCACGGTTCTGCCACGCCGGGCGTATAGGCGAGCGATAAATCATCACGAGAACTCAAAGGAGGAAGTTTTGATTTTACTTCAAGCTTCCCCCGATAGCGTTCGTGGAGTTTGAGCGATTCTTGTTGGTAGTCCATCGTAATAGATCCTGAAACAAGTTCAGGATGACATTATTGTGCGCGGCGCGTGGCTTCTTGGTAGAGCGCAGGGTAGAGCGTTTTGAATTTATCGGGAATCGCGCGGCACGCGCGGTCAAAACATTCCGGCACCCACGGTTGATTGATGGGATGGATGAAACCGCCATACGCGCCGTTTTGTCGAATGGCAGTAACGTGCACCTCACGCGCGTTCGCCGTAGATTTTTCCACCATCACGCTCACGACCGGTTCTGCCGCGAGATGATGATACAGCACAAATGGCTGGGTCACGTTTGTGGTGAGATAGTCTTTTTCTTGCGACGTGTAAAGTCCGCCGGGCGCGAACACCACGACGGCCTCACCCGGGCCGGTGGCCGCCTCGGGACCGCCATCGGTTCGCAGTACCGGCGCGGTGTCCGGTTTTTCGGTAGTGTAGGAAATGCCGAAGCCCACCAAAAAACCAATTAAGAGGGCGAGGGTTGTGACGAGAAGATGTTTCATGACGACAGTTTATTTTTGAGTAATTCTTCCACCATTTTTGGGTCCGCCTTTCCTTCCGTTTCTTTCATGCACATCCCTACCAAGAATTGGAACACCGCGGTTTTGCCACTCCTATATTTTGCCACTTCTTCGGGGTGGTTGTCTATGACGCGTGTCACCGCGGCTTCAAGCAGTGCGGTATCGCGCACCTGCCCGAGCCGATGGTCTTCCATCAGATGTGACGGATCCGCGCCCGTGTCAAGCATCAGTTCAAGCAATTTTTGCGCATTGGCGCTGCCGACTTTTTCCGTTGCAACAAGCGTCACAAATTCCGCAAAGTCCTCGGGCGTTATTTTGAGATCCTCAAGCGCGATATTTTTTTCGCTCATTTTGCCGAGGAGTTTATTGGTGAGCCATCCGCCGGTGAGTTTGCCGAGCGTGGCGTGGTCAGGAATTTTTTCTTCGGACGGCAATGAACGCAACCACGCCGCAAGTTCGGAAAACATCGCTTCCGTAAACGAAATCCATTCGCGCGATTCCGTCAGCACAAACGCGTCCTCTGCGGCGAGCGCGTATTCGGTTTGGAACCGCGCGCGAATGGCCTGCGGCAGTTCCGGCAAGCGCACTTCCTTTTCAATCTCGGCAAGATTCATGGGCGGCAAATCCGGGTCAGGAAAATAGCGATAATCCGCGGCCTCTTCTTTAACGCGCTGTTCCTCCGTGGTGCCGCGGTTATCATTCCACCCGCGCGTGGAGAGCTTGTCCACCGGTGTGCCCTCTTCCCACAGTTTGGTTTGGCGCGCGATTTCAAAAACGAGCGCGCGCTCCACGGAACGGAACGAGTTAATATTTTTGACCTCTGTTTTTGTGTACAGTTTTTCTTCGCCAACCGGACGGAGAGAAATGTTGGCGTCGCATCGCAGATGCCCCTTTTCCATGTCCGCGTCAGACACGCCGATGTGCCGTATGATGCGCCGCAGTTCCTGCAAAAATGTTTTTGCTTGCAGAGGAGTGCGGATGTCCGGTTTGGTCACGATTTCCATGAGCGGCGTGCCGCCACGGTTGAAATCCACGAGCGTGGAACCGTCGCGGTGAAAGTTTTTTGCCGCGTCTTCTTCCAGATGCAATCGTTCAATGCGCACGCGGATGGGTTCGCCGTTCACCTCAACTTCAAGCGCCCCCTCTACGCCGATGGGCTGGTCGTACTGTGAAATTTGATAGCCCTTCGGCAAATCCGGATAAAAATAATGCTTGCGGTCGAATTTTGACACCGCGTTAATGCGGCAACCGATTGCTTTTGCCGCTTTCACGCTCCATTCAATGGCCGTGCGGTTGGGTACCGGCAATGTCCCCGGATGCCCCACGCAAATGGGGCAGATGGTGGTGTTCGGTGGCGCAAACTCTCCCGCGTTTGAGCAGGCGCAGAACATTTTTGACTTGGTTTTGAGCTGGACGTGGATTTCTAAACCGATAACGGATTCAAGCATCATACGTCCTTTTTCATCGCTTTATACAATAGTATTGTAATCCCATATCCCCATGGCGCGACGAGCACGCCGAGGATGGTGGAGATCGCCAGCTTGCCCATGTTTTGGGCTTCTGCGCCGGCTTTGAATACTTTAGCCATTATGGTGGTGATCGTCAGCCAATCAAGGATGTTGTTTATTAGGTAGACCACCGTGGAAATAATGATCATGGTGCCGAGCACGCGTCCGAAAATCGCCCACCAGTGGCCGTGGACCATTCGGTAGCTGGAGCGAAGCGCGGCAATCGGGCTTTTATTGGCAAGTAGCGCTTCAAGGTGGCCAAAGAAAAACCAGAAGATCAGTATAATGCCGACAACGATGAGTATGATTCCTAGGAGAAAACTTACCGTCGCGGCAATGGAGAGTTGGGATATATCGCCGTCCGCGAGCATATCTTTACCGGCGTTAACAAACGCAACAGCTA
>JBBTXJ010000108.1:0-1662 GCA_038062335.1 Patescibacteria group bacterium
GAGGAAATGCTCCAGGCCTTCCTGGACGGCCGCCTCGTCCATCGTGACGCAGCCGCCGCGGCTGGCGAAGGCAGGATCATGGACATCTCCTCGCTCGTGGAGGCGATGATCCAGCACGGCATCCACAAGGTGACGGATGGCGGCAAGGGCATGGGTGCGGCGAAGTACCGCAAGCTCTGGCCGAAGACGGTCTCCCAGCCGCCCGAGTACGCGGGTCGGTTTGACCAGATGCTCCTGGTGGATAGGACGGTGGCCCTCCCCGCGCTCGTGGAGTGCGGCAAGACGGTGACCAATACGGATCCCGCATCCTGCGAGGACATGGTTCCCGTCCCCACCACGGAAGACGGCACGCCGCTCACGCGGTACGTTGTCTTCTTCCATGACGGCTCCAAGAACAAGGGCCGTACGGTGGAGGATTGCCGAGCAACCCTCGCTCCTGACGAAGTCGGTCTCGTGACCGCGGAGGGCCTTTACCTCCCCATTCAGCACGAGCCCGTCCTCCGTGATCACGCCGTAGACCTTCCGGGTTCGCGGTACGGGGATTGGAGCGCGCCGTTCGTCGACTGGTTTGATAACGATCAGCCGGGGTTCGACACCAACGACATCCGGTACAGGAGTTCGGTCTATGGCTCCGCCTCCCGCGGGAGTGTGGTGATTCCTGTGACCTAGTTAATCGGTTTTCATTCCCCACGATTGCGCATGCAGTCGTGGGGATTTTTTTATGTCATTCTGAATCCGCCGCGGCGGATGAAGAATCCCGTTGGGTTATCGTTATGCGTACGGGATCCTTCGGCCCCGATACATCGGGGCCTCAGGATGACAAAATGATTGACGCTCACGATACCAGCTGCTAGAATAGCCACATTATGCGTTATCTCGTTACCGGCGGGGCCGGATTTATTGGCACGAATATCGTGGAGGCGCTTCTGGCGCGCGGCGATGCCGTTCGCATTCTTGATGATTTTTCCACCGGCAAACGCGAACGCGTGCCGGCCGCCGCGGAATTGATTGAAGGCACCATTACCAATTTGGAAACTTGTCGCCGCGCGTGTGAAGGCATTGACGGCGTGTTTCATACCGCCGCGCTTGCCCGCATGCCGCGATCCATTGAGGATCCCATCGGCACCAATGACGTCAATGTGAATGGCACGCTGAATATGCTTGTTGCCGCGCGCGATGCCGGCGTGAAACGGTTTGTGTTCAGCGGCTCGTCATCTGTGTACGGCGTTCAAGACACGCTGCCGTTGCAAGAAAACATGAAGCCCTGTCCGGGCAATCCATACGCGCTCCAGAAACTCGCGGGAGAAGAGTATTGCCGGCTTTTTTTGAACTATACCAATTTCCAACCGTAACGTTGCGGTATTTTAATGTGTACGGCGGGAAGTATCAGACTACGGACGGCGCGTACGCGCTGGTGTTCGGCATTTTCATCCGGCAAAAACGCGCGGGCGAACCGCTCACGCTTTGCGGCGATGGAGAATACCGCCGCGATTTTACTCATGTTGATGATGTGGTTCGCGCAAATCTTTTGGCGATGGCCAAAGATACGGTGGGTCACGGCGAGGCCATTAACATCGGCGCAGGGGACAATCACACGGTGAAGGAACTGGCGGCGCTCGTGGGCGGTGAAACGGTATTTATTGCGCCCCGTCCGGGCGATGC
>JBBTXJ010000109.1:0-10157 GCA_038062335.1 Patescibacteria group bacterium
ACATGCGCGCCGACATCGCCAATGTAATTTACGGCTTTTACGTTATAGCCGGATTTGCGATACAAATTCACAATCGCCGCGCCGAGCGTGGCGTTTCGCAAATGGCCCACATGAAATTCTTTATGCGTGTTGGGTTGGGAGTATTCAATCATGACGCGCCTTCCTTTTCCTTCTCTGCCTTTTTCGTGCACCAAAACCCACTCCGTCAACACGATATTCGCCACCGCCTCGGCCGCAAGCGTAATATTCACATACGGCCCGACGGCTACAACGCTAGCGATGAGCGGCGTTTTTACGCGTGATAATTTCTCCGCCCATTCTTTTGCAATAACGCCGGGCGCCTTTTTCATTTCCTTAACAAACGAAAAACACGGGATCGCGATGTCCCCAAACTTTGAATCCGGCGGTATGGTCACGAGCGCGGGATCAATTGCCTTCACTCCCACCACTTTTGTGACGGATTTCAGAACTTCACTTAAAATTTGTTGCCAGGCGTTCATACTTACTCATTATGAGTAAAAATAGCAATATAGTTTTTATACATATACGATTGACCGTATTTCTTGCCCTTATCTTTTGGCGTTAAAATGCCCCTGTTGATAAATCGATCAATCACCGTCTGTGCGCCAGCGCGAGTAAAGCCCGTCCATTTTTGAATAACATTCACAGTAACGATCGGCTGTGCGTATAATTTTGGCAATACTAAAGCGGCACTTTCTGAAGCGCGTTTGCCGAGGGTTTGAATGTTGAGCAAATCTTTCTCGCGCAGGACCGTAATTTTGCCAACGATGTCTATAGCTTCGCCAGCAATTTCAATCACACCATCAAGAAAGAATTCTACCCAATCGCTTACATTGCCGTTGTGATAACCCAATAACTTTTCGTAATACAATTTTTGGTGTTTCTTAAAAAAAGAAGACAAAAACAAAACCGGTTTTTCTAAATATCCTTCTTTCCAAAGATAAAAGGTGATGAGCATTCGCCCCGTTCTGCCATTGCCATCTAGAAATGGATGGATTGTTTCAAATTGAGCGTGGGTCAACCCGGCTTTTATCACTGTTGGTATCGCATCATCGGCATGGATGAATTTTTCCAAGTCATTGAGCGCACGATGCATTTCCTCAACTGGCGGAGGAACAAAACTCGCGTTATCAGGACGAGTACCGCCAATCCAGTTTTGACTTTTACGAAATTCGCCGGGATCAGAAAAATGTGTGGCACGCGCTTTCCGCATCAACTGATTATGCAATTCTCGGATAAATCGCAAGATCATTGGAAAGTTATCCGCTTTCATCCTTTTTATTCCATAATTAAGCGCCTTGATGTAGTGGAGAATATCATCTACATCGTCGGGTATTTTTGTATCTATCTTTGCCTCTGCCGCGATTGCGTCTATCATGGTTGCTCTCGTGCCTTCAATCTGGCTGGAGGAAGCCGCGTCTTTTCGCAAATACATCAAAAGAAAAAAATCCGCGTCGGGCAGCAATTTGGTAATTCCGTCCAATTTACCAAGCAGACGAGTGGCTTCATTGTTCTTTTTCAAGATATTTTGGTCAAAATCAAATCCTTCCTTTGGTGGGAATGGACGTGGAATAAAGGCCCTAAAACCAGTGGGCTGGGCTTTGTATACGCCAATTTCAATCCTCTGCATAGTTTGTTTACATCTTTTAGTTAAAGTATACAAAGTATATCAGTTTGTATAGTTTGTGTCAAGCGACTTTCATAAAAAACCGTTTCCCTTTTTGAATCACAGAGCCGCGTTTCACGGGCGTTTCCGCATCTTTTACCACCACATCATCAATCTGCACTCCGCCCTGTTCAATCAATCGCCGCGCGTCGCTTTTACTTGAAGCAATTTTTGCGGCGACCAGCACGTCAACAATGGATTTCCCAACCGCCTTAACGCTCGGCATATCGTCCGGTTTTTCTTTTTTACTGAACACGCTGATAAAATGCTCCTGTGCTCTGTCCGCATCTTTTTTAGAATGATACATGCAAACGATTTCATGAGCTAGTTTCATTTTTTCATCACGCGGATTTCCGCCGCTTGAGAGTCGCTTGGCGATACCCCGCACATCCGCCATCGGGATACGCGTAAAATATTCAAAATACTTAACGATTAAATCATCCGCGATGGACATAACTTTACCGAACATATCCTGCGGTTCATCGGTAAAATTAATGGTATTCCCCCAACTAGAACTCATCTTGCGACCGTCCGTTCCCTCCACGAGCGGATTCATGATAATATCCTGCGCCGCGCCACCAAAATGCGGTTGCAGGGAACGTCCTGCAAGAAGATTGAATCGCTGATCCGTGCCGCCGACTTCCACATCAGCCGCCGTGGCTACGGAATCATACCCTTGCATCAGGGGATACAATATTTCCCGGAGCGA
This sequence comes from Patescibacteria group bacterium, assembly GCA_038062335.1. Lineage (GTDB taxonomy): Bacteria > Patescibacteriota > Patescibacteriia > Magasanikbacterales > JBBTXJ01 > JBBTXJ01. The sequence continues at coordinate 2,397 of JBBTXJ010000109.1, forward strand.
GACGCGCGTCCCGGCACTCAAACGATTACGGATATTATCGCGTGCGATAAATTCGGCGAGTGAAAACATGTTCGCCTGCTCCGCAATATCCGTGTACTTCAGTTTGCCTAGCCAGGTCGAGTTGTAATGAATCTCTGCTTTTTTTACATCAATAATCTTCCCAACTTGTTGTATATATGTTTTGAGATTCTCCTTGACGACTTTTGCCGCAAGCATGGGCCGCTCTGATTCTTTATCAGAAGTATCGCCGATGACTCCGGTAAAATCGCCCACAATAAATACCACCTTATGTCCCAATTCCTGAAAATCACGCAATTTCAAAAGCGGCACAGACCGGCCTAAGTGCAGATGCGGACTTGTGGGGTCAATGCCAAGTTTCACCCGCAATTTTTTACCGCTCTCTAGTTGCTTCTTCAAGTGCTCGCAGTCAATAACCTCATCAACCCCGCGCGTGAGGAGTTCGTGGATTTTTTGTTTATTAGTAACTATTGACATATCGCGTACGCTCTGCTAACATCCTCCTTAACAGGAGGAAAACATTGGAAGAATTCATTGGGAAAAAGGTGCGCGTCATGTATCTGTGGGATGGCGAGGAGTATAACTATTCCGGCACCGCGACAAAGGTGGAGGGTCATCTCCTGCATCTCAAGGATGTCTATGACCCGCTCACCGACACCGCCAAGAAGCTGGTTGTGGTAAACACGAAAGCCCCGAACTTTGTGCGTATCGAGACGGTATAAGCTACCGCATCGTGAGCACGCGCGAGCACGCATTGCGTGCTCTTTTTTTTCGTATTTCGTAGGTAGCTTATCACACCGCCGGCCCTTCTACAAGAATAATCCGCTTTGCGCCGTTTGGCACATCGCCGCCGTTCCAATCGTGGATGGCGTTCATCAGCGCGTCATATTTATAGGTGAACTCCGCGCCGCGCGTGTTCGTGCCCGGGTCGTTCGTGATGAATTTCGTTTCCGTGTACCCCTTCACCACCAGCATATGATACAACGGCCCGCCGTTTTTGAAATACGGATTCGGTAATATTTTTCCGTACGCGGGAACGATAACCGGATGCCCGGCGGCCACGGCTTGTTTTATATCATCTACGGTTGGATCATCAACGATGCGCGCGCGCAGTTTGAAATATTCCTCAAGCATCGTCACGGTTTCCGCAACGGTGGTATCCTTATAATAGCCAAATCGTTCCTCTTCCCACGCGATTACTTTTTTCAGAAGCGCATCACCCGCGTCGCCGATCACCATCTCGCGCGTGTCGCCTGCATAATACAGCGATGCCATAATCGCGGATGCCTCTTCGCACGCTTCTTGATACGGCATATTCCAATTCCGATGCGGGGCTTGAGAGACGAAAGGGATTTTGAGGTTGACGGATGCGATTACGGTTGGTTTCGGAGGTGAGGATGTGACAATAGTAATAATGTCATTGCGAGGAGGAGCCGTAGGCGACGACGAAGCAATCTCCTGACTAGCCGGGATTGCTTCGGTCGCTTCGCTCCCTCGCAATGACAAAGGCACCGCCTTCGGCAGCTCTGCGCGCCGCTCCGCATCCCGATAATCATACCATCGCTCCCGAAGATACGGCCGCGCCCACACCGCGCCTACCCCCAAAACCACCACAAAAAACGCAAAAATAAGCGCCGTTCCACGCCCTCGTCGCTTGACAGTCACTCCGGTTTTCCCTATGCTACGATGAACCATCGCACCCATTATGACACCTTTCTTTGAACTCATCCATGAAGACAAAAAAACCGGCGCGCGAGCCGGTGTTTTGCACACCGCGCATGGCGATGTGCCCACGCCGTGCTTTATGCCGGTTGGCACGCAGGCGTCCGTAAAAGCGCTTGACGCGCGCGACATGGAAACGCTTGACGCGCCTATTATTTTGGCAAACACCTATCATCTTCACCTCCGGCCCGGCGAAGATACCATCATGCGCCTCGGAGGGTTGCACAAATTTATGAATTGGAACCGGCCTGTCTTAACAGACAGCGGCGGATTTCAGGTGTTTTCGCTTGGTTCGAATGTCATCTCGAGCGAGCGAAGCGAGTCGAGAGATCTAATCGGTGAGATTTCTCCACGCGGTCGCGGCGACCTTGGTCGAAATGACGGCAACATTACAAAACAACACGGTGCGCTCGTATCCATTGACGACGACGGCGTCACGTTCCGCTCACACCTTGATGGTTCAGAGCATCGTTTCACGCCGGAAATTGCCATAGATATTCAACACAAACTCGGCGCGGATATTATTATGGCATTTGACGAATGCACGCCGGATGCAGTTGACCACGCGCGCGCAAAAGAAGCGATGGAACGAACGCATAAGTGGGCGGAACGCTCGCTTGCGGCGCATAAAAAAACCGCATCGCAACACGGTTATCCGCAACATCTCTTTGGCATCATTCAAGGCGCGGGATTTGAAGATTTAAGAAAAGAAAGCGCGCGATTTATTACATCGCTTCCCTTTGATGGCATCGCGATCGGCGGCGAGTCCATCGGTTTTAATATGGAAAAAACACGCGCCATATTAGATTATCTTGCGCCGCTTTTACCAAAAGACAAACCGCGCTACGCGATGGGCGTGGGATACCAACCGCAGGATATGTACGATGTGGTCGCGCGCGGCGTTGATATGTTTGATTGCGTTTCACCGACGCGCATGGCGCGGAACGGCACGCTGTTCACGAGTGATGGGTCATTTCATATCACGAATGCGGAACATAAAGAAGATGCGGGCCCGATTGAAGCGGGGTGCGCATGCCACACCTGCAAAAATTATTCGCGCGCGTATCTGAATCATTTATTCAAAGCGCAGGAATTGTCCGCCTATCGCTTGGCAACCATTCATAACCTCCATCATTTTCTGACGTACATGCGCGAGATGCGAGAAGCGATTGTGGAGGATAGATTCGAGTCATTGCGAGGAGCGTAGCGACGAAGCAATCCCGACGGGATTGCTTCGCTTCACTTCGTTCCGCTCGCAATGACAAACACCTATGCGCTACTACGATCCGAAAAATAATCGCCTCATTTATATCGCGGAACATGCCTCTCCCGAATACTGGGATCGACATTGGGAAACGCAAGATTTGCGTAAAGAAATCACCAAAAAACATTTTGATCGGCTGGTGATTCCTACAACCAAAAAATATCTCGCGCCCGGAAGCCGCGTTTTAGAAGGCGGCTGCGGCACCGGCGTGCATGTGTATGGCTTAAAACAAAACAGGTTTGAGAGTATTGGCGTGGATAATGCGCCGGAAACGGTACGTCTCGCAAAAGAAGCGGTGCCGGAAATGGATATTCGTTTAGGCGATGTTTTGCAACTGAATTTTCCCGACAACTATTTTGATGGCTACTGGTCCATTGGCGTGATTGAACATTTTTGGAATGGCTATGATGCCGTGCTCCAAGAAATGCAGCGCGTCATAAAACCGGGCGGCTATTTGTTTCTGACATTTCCGTATATGTCGCCGTTGCGGAGGTGGCGGACACGGAGGGGTAAGTATCCTCAAGCCGAACTCGCTCGGGATGACGCTCCGCGTCACTTTTACCAATTCGCGCTCGACCACAAACGCGTCGCACAAACATTTGAACAAAACGGATTTACACGTGTTGCAGTAAAACCATTTGATGGATTTCGCGGCATGCGCGACGAAATAAGCTGGGCAAATCGCGTACTCGAACCCATAGCACGCGGCAAAAGCATGGCAACAAAAATAATTCGCTTAATTATTGCGACACTCTGCCGTTCAGGTGCAGGACATTCGGTTCTGCTCGTTTTGCAAAAAACAAAATAAAAAAAACGCCCTGATTTTCACCAAGGCGTGTGTTCCCAACTTTTAGCGCACCTCGCGCACAGACAGATCCCAGTGGTGAAAGAAAATGATCTTGCCGAGATCTTCCCACCACGGAACCACCGTGAGCTTGCCGCTTGTAATCAACGGCTGCAATTCCGGTCGATTCTCAACCGGAATGGTATCCGTGACATACACGCGATCGATGGAACACGCGGCGTCCGCAAATCGTTCCGCGGCAGTACCACACAGCACACCATGGGTCACCACTGCCCACACCTCGCGCGCGCCATGCGTTTCTTTCAACACGCGCCCCGCGTTGATATTCGTGCCGCCGGTCGCGATCTCATCATCAAAAGAAAGAACGATATTACCGCGCACATCGTCCACATCACCGTAGAGCAACTTGAGGTGCGATTCCCCTGAATCCTTACGACGCTTAGCACCGTGTACCGTGTAAGGAGCTCCCATGCCAACCACATCCTGCCACGCGCGTTCCACCGCTTCCTCGGCACGCTTCGCGGCCGTATCATCGGGGAAGCAAACCACCACGGATGCTGCGTCGGTCTTGACGCATGCCGCCTGCATCGCCGGCCGGATCACGCGCCGCACCAGCGATACCTCCGTAATGAGTCCCGTGCGTCCGGACATGACTACCTGTGGCGCGTGCAGATCAACCGCAATGATGCGATCGAGTTTACCGCATGATGCCGTCACCATAAGATCAACGGCAAGCGGCGGCAGCGCAAACTCGAGCGGCCCCTCATCCTTGTCTGAACGACTCCACGGAAAATAGCCGGTTACGACCGCAATACGTGCCGCACGGCGTCCTACAAGATACCGCAACACCAACAAAAGTTGCGCGGTCATCTCATAGGTACCCGGACCACTCGTCAAGACGACACAATCATGCCCGCCAATGTGATCTTTACCCAGTTGCAGGAACGGTTCGCCATTCACGCGCAGTCCAAATACCGGACACACGATGTCCACCGGCGTCGAACGGTCTTTTCGGCCCTCAATCATCTTCTTCGCCTGCTGAGCAAGCGTATCAAATCCGGGCATCGGTACCAGCGTGAGTCCGCCGTTGCGATTGTATTCAATTTCCATGACTACCCTCCTTGGTGGAAACTACTCATAGCCTAAAAGAACGAACACATTTTGTCAAAAAATCCACCGGCATTTACGCTGGTGGATTTTTTTACTGACTACATCCCGCAACTGTGCGCTTCGCCTTCTGCGGACTGTCCGCCGCAAGCATCGCACACGATGCGTTTCTCAAACGGCTGTGCGTGATTCGCGCATCCTTCGGTGCCGCAGGCGGTTTTGCCGCCACTAAACTCTTCTTCGGAGACCGCGCCGCCGCAGCCTCCGGTGCACACGTATTGGGTGGACATATTATTTAATAGTTAATAATTCAACTTCAAACACGAGCGTCGCGCCGGGCGGAATCAGACCACCCGCGCCGCGATCGCCATATCCCAAATCCGGCGGAATGGTGAGTTTGCGTTTGCCGCCGACTTTCATGCCGGCAACACCCTGATCCCATCCTTTAATAACTTCGCCTGCACCGAGATTGAATTCAAACGGTTCGCCGCGGTCAACGGAGCTATCAAATTTTGTGCCATCCGTAAGCCAACCCGTATAATGCACGCTCACCGTGTCACCAGCTTTTGCTTCTACGCCTTCTCCTACTTTTATATCTTCTATCATACGATTATTGTTTGTAATTGTTGTTATCTCTCGCGCGCTACTCTTGGGGAGCACTATCTTTGCCGCATCTTCTGTCTTTTTTAGATTTTCGTCATACTCGCTATCAAGCTCCGGTTCAGACCCTCCGCGCAGATACCACCACGCGCCTCCGCCGATTACAAATATTGCCACCACAACGATAATGACCATTTTGGACATAGCGAATAGTTAGGTAAAAAATTAAAAGATGGAACGAAACACAAGCCGCATCAACCACACTATCACTGCTATCCCGAGTATGGTATAAAAAACGCCGGAGACTTTTTTATTTTTCGCTTCTGATCTGACCCACGCCCACGCGATGACCACAAACGGACCAAAAATTGCCATAATAAGAGCGCCCCATCCGGCAACCACTTTGATCACAAGATCCGGAATACTCTCATACGATCGCGCCGCCGCGACCACGGCAACCGCGCCGAGGCCAAACACGACAGCCAAAAAAAGAACGAGAGGCAGATAGTATCGCATCGGCTTCTTCTGAACATTTTGCGTGGGAGACATAAAACCATACTACCAAAATAAAAAGGCGAGGGCAACCTCGCCTGTCTATCACTGCGCGCCACGCGGGCGGAACCAGTACAGGATCGCGACGCCGAGAACGATCATGCCACCAGCACTCAACCACACTTTGGCAATGGTATCGGTGGTGTTTGGTTCTCCACCAATCGCCAACCACACCACGAGTGAGGCCGCCATGAACCCGCCCTTCCCCAAAAAGGACTGAAGCGATCCATACGTGGCGCGATAGCCGCTCTCCACACGATGCTGCACGAACGTCTCGGCAAGCGGCGCGAAAAGTCCGCGCCCCAATTCATGCACGACAACAAGCGCGAGCGAAGTGGCAAGCCACGGAGAAAACGGCAACGCCATGAGCCCTGCGCCCGCAAGCAAGAGCGCCAACGCCAACCACCGCGCCTCACTACCAAGCGGAAGCGTAAGACGCCGCGCGAACCAACTGGCAACCACAAGCGATCCGTACATGAGCGTCCAGATTCCCGCAAGTCCCATCTGCCCGCCGTATCTCTCAAAATAGGGAGCCCAGTAATGGTTGAACGAAACCACTGCCCCAAAAAGCACGGCGGCCACAATGACCCATCGAAGCGCTGGCGATGAGCGGAGCGCGCGAACGCTAGCGCGCAATGCTTCCCGCTCGGTGAGCGGATCAATCGCCTCGCCCATGTGATTCATTCGATAATGCGCGAGCGCCCACGCAAGCGGCGCGGTCACCATCATCACCACCCAGATGAAACGGTATCCCTGAAGGGCGAGGAGCGCGCCTGCGATACCACCCACTATGCCGATGGCGCCGCTCCACATGCCGGCCGTTGCGTATGCGCGACGCAACGTCTGCGCGCGTCCCGCCCTCGTCAACGCATCGGCGAGCCACGCGGAGTCAGCGCCAGAGAGAAACGCAGTGCCTATCGCGATGACCGCTTCAGCAAACATCGCGCTATACAAACCGGTTGCGGTCATGTACAACGCGGCTCCGACGAAAGACACGAGTGCGCCCATCTTGAGCGACCACGCGCGACCGCGACCGTCCGCGAGCATTCCCGTTGGCACTTCAGCGAGCATTACAACCGCCCAGTAAACCGCGTTTACCAACGCAATTTCTCCCAAGCTCAAACCGAGCGACATGAGAAACGGCACATAGGCCGTTACTGTGGCAAACATCCCCAACCGCACAAGCGAAAGGAAGAGGTAATAGAGGTACTCTGGTCGCATAGCGTCTCCTTCCCGTGGTGAAAACTAAACGACCCGGGGATTCCCGAGTCGTTTTGACGCTCATGCGAGAAACATTAGCACCAAACTACCCGAGAATACCAAGAAAGCACCTTGGAATCGCAATTGCCAAGGCGGTTGGTAATCATCGGATAATTTTGTGCTGCGTATGACATATATAGGGAGTATGACATGGGAGCGTGGACGGTGTCAAGCACTCTTGCCATGGACTTGACAAAATTGATGAGATATGATATCTTTTAACTATCAACTTCTGAAGAAAAAACGCGAAGAAAAGGAGGTAGAGGTGTACGCGTACGAAATCCAGCGGGAGATACTGAATCAGATTGCCATGAGCCCGGAGCAGCAGCAGCCGTTCCATCAGCGCATCTCGGAGCCGGCGGACCCCTTCTGCCGCGTGAGCTGCAGTGTCCACGTGGAGCCGCTGTACAGGGAGCCGCCGGTGCGGTTCACG
>JBBTXJ010000110.1:0-4210 GCA_038062335.1 Patescibacteria group bacterium
ACAGCGGCAGGCACAGCAAGATGGCGCGGCGGATCGCGTGTATTATCAGGATGCGCAAAATGCTTTTGGTGGTGATAACCGCACTGCGAATTATATCTTCGGTGCTGGCATCGCCCGTGGTGGGGCGCGGCAAGTCAAATGGATTGAGCTTACTCTCGGACGCAAGCGACAAATTAATAAACGTGCCGCCCACTGCGTCAGACAAATTTTTATATTCCATTTCCGGATCAATGCAAATCACGTCAACGCCCATCATAAGCGTCCGCAAAATTTCAAGTTTCACCGCATAACTTTTTCCGGCGCCGGAGGTGGCGAATACAATGCCGTTCGCGTTCGGCAAACTAAACCGGTCAAACAAAATCAAGCTATTGTTATGCCGATTAATGCCGTATAAAATCCCGTTATCGGAAGTAAGGTCGCTGGAAACAAACGGAAACGATGACGCAATCGGCGATGAATTCATGTTAAACGCCACCGCAATCTCATCATTGGCAAGCGGCAGTGTGGCGTTGAACCCCTGCTCCGTCTGATAAATAGCCCGCCGCGTGTAAATCAAGGAACTCGCAAACACGGACTCAACTTGTTCGGAAATTTTATCAATGTCTTCCGCGCTCTTTCCATAAATGGTGACATAGAGCGCGAATTGGAAAAAATGTTCGGTGCCTTGGGTAAGCGAATCGCGCAGGCGCTCCACATCGCCGATCGCTGTCTCCGCCGCCGGATCGCGCGGCGCACCCTTTTCTGCCGCCGCATTAATTTCTGCGGTAACTGTTCCCACTTTTTTCTTGAGTTGCTTCAGTATGACCTCCGCTTTGATGGGATAAAAATACATGGCCATGTCTGCCGTCACGTTCATGTTAATAATCGGCGAAAACCATCCAATGTTGATGTACCGCGGATAGGTAACCACATAAATAGTGCGCACGACCAAATCTCCCAGATGCAGCACGTTGGGGTCAACCTTAAACGCGGCAGGCGCGATAAGATCGCGAACCGACACCACGCCTCCACGATACACACGCTCTTCTTCAAGTGCGCTTACGTCGACCTCGGTGGCCTTCGCCCTCACCGCCTCCTCCGTTGCCGCTTTGCTACGCACCAACGCCGCAAGGTCAAGGTTTTTGCTGTCATCGGTGGTTATCGCGCCGGGTTGTACGGGTTTGAATGGCATAATTATTCTGCAAGCCCCATATCGCCTTCCACTTGCACTTTACTCACATCAGTCAATTCCTGCTGTTGCGAGGTGGTTGGATTATAGGTGTTATAAAATAATTCTATAAGCCCCTGTGTGTCGAGCCGCACCACTTTCAAACTCATACCCTGCAAAGCGCTTGTGATACTGCTGATGCGCAAATCCAGATCCTGCTTGCGCTCATTAAACTGCTTTTCTTTCAATTTAATTATTTTTGCCGGCGCCATCGCTTCTTTCAACCGCGTGATAAACCCTTTCTTTTTGTTCGCCACCGGATCATACGGCACCACCACGTAAAATCGCTTCTGCATAATCTCGCCCATTTCAATGAGGTCAACCACAAACTGACGATAATCCAGAATCTGCGCGCGCAACAATTCATTTGTTTGTTTCTGCTCCTGCTCTTTCAACTGATTCAGATACCCGTCAATGTTCATCTTGCGCGACTGAATAACCACCTGAATGGGATACTCCAGCGTGTTCAAAAAACTCACATAGGCATTCACGAGCGCGCTTTGCTCGTCTTCGGATTTCAACGCGAAGTTGACGCTTGACACCATCAAAATCGCACGCAGTGTGCTGTCTTTCATAATCACCACGCCATCGCGGATTGAGGCGATATCAAGATAGCGCTGGGTTGATGGTATGGATGATTGTTTTTTAGTGGCCATAGTTACTCGTATTCCACGGGATTATACGCGCCACCGGTGTTCACCGTCAGCGACAATTCGCTCAAGCGACCGCGCGGCATTTCCTTGCGGATTTCTTCTTTTTTTACCACCGCCGGCGGCGCGGCCTTTGCGTAGGCCATCAGCTCCTCTTTCGCGTACTCTTTCCGCCAAATACGCAGCCCGGGCCGAAACTTATTGCGCACGAAATTCAACATAAAAATGTGAAACACCTGTCCGTTTATTTTAGCAAATGCGAAGATGACGGCCAAACCAACCAACAAAAAAATCAAAATGCCGGCAAGCGCGACATCGGCCAATTTCCATATAATGAAAGAAAAAAGCGCCGCTACCACCAGAATCAAAAATTGTCGAACCGTAATCGGTCCGAGAATTTTATCTTCCGCATCAATGAATTGTGGAACGAGATAGCGTTGTGCCATATCTTAAAACCGCAATGATTTGTTTAATTCTATCACTGCTTGCAATTCTTCGCCACTCAACCGCTCTAAATCGCTCGTATCACCTGCCGCAATATCTTCCACCGGCCGCCCCTCAATGAGCCCTTGTTTTATCATGGCAACATACACGCCGTAGATGGAACTCTCGCGCCACGCGGTGATGCCGGCGGCATAGCGGTCAACCCCTTCATCACGCAATAATTCCAATCGCTGACGAAGTTTATCCACTGCCGCGGCCGGTTTTGACGCAAGCCGACGAAAATCTTTCAATGCCATGGTGCGCAATTCTTCAATCGGCCCCATCGAAATCGGCCGCGCGATGACATCATGCATCTTGCGCTGAAAATCCATCGGCTGATCCGCCGCGCTCTGTTGAATGAGAGTATCCAATCTGTCATTGCGAGGAGCCCCTTTTTTGTCATTGCGAGGAGCCCATGGCGACGAAGCAATCCCGTCAGGCCGAATAACAGGCAACATTGTTTTCTCATCCTCCACCATCGGTAGCATGCTTTTCGGCGCCACCGGTTTTGCCACCGTCGCGCGCGCCGCGAGTTCGAGATCTTTCGCGTGCAATCGTTCAATCAATCCAACCACCTCATCCACCTGATTCTGTCCCATGCCAACGCCACCCCTATCCTCTGTCAATGCCAATTGTTGCCGCACGTCATCAAGCTCTTTGATTCCTTTAAGCGCGGGCCGAATCACGTGACGAAAGCGTTCTTCCAAATTATTGTTATTGAACTTAATGCCGGCTAGTTGTTCAATCATGCGCACGCGAATAGCCAGCCGATCTCCCGCATCTTGATGGCGTAAACCCTTCTGTTCGAACGCGATTACTTCCGGCTCGGGCGCGACGCTGACCGGCGCGATTGTCGGTTTTGACACCGGTTGATCCGCATTTTTCAACGCCGCCGAATCAACTTTTGCCTTCCACGGCACGCGAAGCGCGTCTATATTAATTCCATCCAATATCGGAGCAATCGCTGCGCCGCACCTATCCAATATCCGATCAGCCAACGTATGCGCCCGTATCTCATCAAACCCAAAACTCTTCATAAAATACTGCGGCATCATGCGCACGGCATCTTTCCCACTCATCAATATCCAGCCAACAACATCCCCCATATCCTGTTTTTCAACGCTACTCATATCGGAAAAACATTCCGCCGTTATCTGCGGTACGATTGTTTGTGTAATCTTTTGTTTAACGGCTGATGGAACGGTTTTTTGCAATGTTTCAACGTCCCCCACCGTGAAAATGTATGCCATAACGAAATTGATGACTACACCACTACATCATTCCACTTATTATTCTTACCGGGTACCGCCATATCGTCACGAAGCTTCTGATATTTAACATCAGTGGAAGCAAGCACCATACGCTTAATATCGCGCAACGTCAGCTGGTTCGCCTCTCTATTGGTTGGCGCCGACCGGAATGCGGCCTCATTCTCTACCAAACCGTCAACAATCGCCTGCACGGCGCCTGGACCAGCCGTTTTCGTATCGAGCGCGCCCACTTGCTGCCCACTCATGGTTTTTACCGCTTTCTGGACGATTGCTGGATTCGCCATTTCAATTTTACCGGTAAGCTGAATACGCACCTCCACCGCTTCCGGCGGCGCAGTGGCGACATCCATGGTATTCAGCGCGCTTATCAATATCTCCCGTTTATCCGGATTCATACCTTTCACCGCATCACCAACATGACCGCCAAATGCCCCCTGCATACCAGCAATAACCGCGGGATTCTTAAGCGCCTCATCTTTCAAGTCGCTTAATTTTGTCTTCTTTAGCACTGTCGCCATCTCCCTCTGCCGCACCACTGGATCAGTTACACCTTTCAACGCTTCGTCTGGACGACCAGTTTCCTTAACATACGCTTCCGC
>JBBTXJ010000111.1:0-1319 GCA_038062335.1 Patescibacteria group bacterium
CCGGATTGGTAATCATGTAGGGCGAAACATAGCCCTTGTCAAAGCGCATGCCCTTTACCGTTTCAATTTCAATACCAAATGTTTGTCCTTCCTCAACAGTGATAACGCCGTCCTTGCCAACCTCGCCAATGGCGCGCGCAATGCTCTCGCCAATCTCCTTGTCATTCGCGGAGATGGCGGCAACTTGCGTGATTTCATCGTTCTGCACGGGCTTTGCAATCTTGGTGCGAATTTCGTTCACCACCGCCTCGGTTGCTTTATCAATACCGCGCTTGATGGCGATAGGATTTGCGCCCGCGGTAACATTCTTCAAACCCTCGGTCACAATTGCTTGCGCAAGAAGCGTTGCGGTGGTGGTACCGTCGCCAACATCATCATTGGTTTTGGTTGCCACTTCTTTCACGAGTTCCGCGCCAAGTTTTTCGTTTTTGTCCTCCAAATCAATTTCTTTTGCCACGGTCACGCCGTCTTTGGTAATCATGGGCGCGCCGTAGCCGCGATCCAAAACAACGTTCCGTCCCTTAGGACCGAGCGTTACCTTAACCACGTTTGCCAGCGCATCAACACCGCGCTTAAGCGCCCCCCGCGCGTCATCACTAAAGATAATTTGTTTTGCCATATGATTTGACGAAATCATGCCGCGCACCGTCCTTTGAAGCGCGGCGATTTATTAAATTTCAATCACTGCTAAAATTTTTAGAAAACTAACAATTTTGTGTTCAACCTTTTCCAGCTCCACTTCCTCACCGCCCCACTTTTCAATAATGACGCGATCGCCAATTTTTAAATTCAGCTTCCCTAATTTTTCACCGTCACCAAGTGCGACAATTTCTGCTTCAATTTTTTTCTCGCGATCAACCGTGTCCGGTATAATAATACCGGAGGCAGTCACTTTTTCCTCCTCAAGCGGCCGTACGAGCGCCCTGTTTCCGAGTGGTCGGATTTTCATAGTTGGTTTATTAAATGATGATTTTAAATTTGTCATTTCGACCGAACGAGCGCCTCGCGAGTAAGTGGAGAAATCTCACCACAAGATCCCTCGACTCCACGCGGCGTGTCGCTCGGGATAACAACGTATTAGCACTCCCGATAAAAGAGTGCTAACGGCTCGAAACCACATAGTAACAAAGCCGCCCCAGAGTGTCAAGGGGGCAAAAAAATCGCTTATTTATGGCGATTTTTACCCGTGAGCTTCTCTGGGATGCCAAGCTATCGCCCCACCGCTACCACCATCTCAATCAGCCGGTGGGAGTAACCGTATTCATTATCGTACCACGCGAGAATTTTGACGAAGTTTCCGCCAAGCACTTTGATAAACT
>JBBTXJ010000112.1:0-10712 GCA_038062335.1 Patescibacteria group bacterium
AGCCCGTGTATTTCACGGGTTATCCTGTCATGTTCCGCGCGCACTCGTGTCGCGGCCGCGGCTTCATCAACAAGGTCTATCGCTTTATCCGGCAAATGCGAGTTGTGGATGAATTGGTCAGAGAGTTCCGCGGCGGCGTGGAGGGCGCCGTCGGTGATTTGCACGCCGTGGAATTTTTCATAGTGCGCGCGTACGCCGCGCAAAATGGCGTAGGTTTTTTCCGCGGTTGGTTCGTCAACGACGATCGGTTGGAATCGGCGTTCCAACGCGGGGTCGGATTCTATGTATTTTTTGTATTCCTCCATGGTGGTCGCGCCGATGCACCGCAGTTCGCCGCGCGCGAGCGCGGGTTTCAGAATGTTGGCGGCGTCCAGGGATCCTTGCGCGGAACCGGTGCCGACGATGGTGTGGATTTCATCAATAAAAAGGATGCTTTCCGGGTCATCTTTCACTTCGTCAACAATTTGTTTGAGCCGCGCTTCAAATTCGCCGCGATAAATGGTGCCGGCGATGACGAGGCCCATGTCCAGCGCCCATACGTGTTTGCCGAGGAGGATGTCGGGCACTTCGCGCGCCGCGATTTTTTTGGCGAGTCCCTCCGCGATGGCGGTTTTTCCCACCCCCGGTTCGCCGATGAGCACCGGATTATTTTTGGTGCGGCGCGCGAGCACATGCATGAGACGGTCAATTTCGGCTTCGCGGCCCACCACGGTGTCAATAGTTTTTTGCACTTCGGGATTCGTGAGTTCGCGGGCAAAATATTCGAGCAATTTTCTTTCTTTCTTTTGTGTTTTTGTTTGCGTTTTTTCTTTGGCGGGAAGAAACGCGGCATCGTGATGGTGCTCCGCGTGTTCCTCGGACACTTCGGGCAAGTCAGGGAATTGCGAAATGCTCTGGAGCACGTGGTCAAGCTGGCTTTTCATGCGTTTTGAGGTAACGCGCAGTTCATCAAACAACGATTTGATGGTGTCGTCTTTTGCGAGGAGGATTGCGGACAGAAGATGTTCCGTGCCCACGTGCGTGTGTTCGTAATCATGGGCCGTGAGCATGGCGCGTTCCAGCACGCGTTTTGCTTCCGGGTCAAGTTCGGGAATGGTGGCCGTGGGCGTGCGCGTGATGTCACTCGCGGGCCGCGGTTCGCGGGGCAGAGCGAGAATAAATGATTGAACGGTTTCGGGCGTGATGTTTGATTTTTGTAAAATTTCGAAAGCGACTGACCCCTTTTGCATGGAAAGGCTGTAGAGGAGATGCATGGGCGCGACGTTGTGCGAGCCCACTTCCGTGGCAAGCGCAATGGCGCGCGCTAAAACATCGCGTAGATGGCCGGTGAATTTGTCTAGGATTTCCCAGGGTTGCATCGGTAGGGGATTATTGCTTTTTTGTCTGCCTTTACTATATAATTTAGATTCGCTGTTGTCAATCAGTATGACTGATTTTCCCTCTCACATTTTTAAGGCCTATGATATCCGCGGCATTGCCGGGGAGAGTGTTACTGTCGCGCTCGCGGAACATCTCGGCGCGACGTTTGCTAATTTTTTAAAGAGCGAAGTACCTGCTCATGGCCCGTTGCGTTTGGTGGTGGGGCGGGATATGCGGCTGTCATCGCCGGCATTGCACGAAGCGGTGATGAAGGGGATGCGCGGCGAAGGTGTGACGGTGATTGACATAGGACTTGTTTCAACGCCAACATTTTATTTTGCCGTGACTCATCTCGGCGCTGACGGCGGGATTGTGGTTTCAGCGTCCCACAATCCGCAGGAGTGGAACGGCTTTAAGCTGACACGCCGCAATGCTGTTCCGGTAAGTGGTGAAACCGGGATTTATCGCATTCGTGATTTGTGCAGCGATGTCATTGCGAGGAGCGCCTCTTTGTCATTGCGAGGGAGCGAAGCGACCGAAGCAATCCCGAGAGGCACTGTTGAAATAATAGAAAATATCCTCGCAGAAGAAACCGCGTGGGTCCTCTCGCAAACCAATCTCGCGACACTGCCAAAACTCAAAATCGTCGCCGATGCCGCAAACGCGATGGGCGCGCAGTATCTGGAGGCGCTGTTTGAAAAAATTCCATGCGAATTGGTGCGGATGAACTTTGAACTCGACGGCACGTTTCCCGCGCACGAAGCAGACCCTCTGAAAGACGAAAATGTGCGTGACGTGCAAGCGCGCGTGGTCGCGGAAAAAGCGGATTTGGGAATCGCCACGGATGGCGACGGAGATCGCATTTTCTTTTTTGATGAAACCGGCGCGCGCGTTGAACCGGCTATTGTCCGTGCTCTGCTCGCGGAAAATATTTTGCGTCTGCATCCCGGCGCGAAAATTTGTTACGACATTCGTCCCGGGCGCATTACGCCGGAGCGCATTACGGCCGCGGGAGGTGTGCCGATAGTGACGCGCGTTGGGCATTCTTTAATAAAAGAGCATGCCATTCGCGAAGGCGCGAAATTCGCGGGCGAATCATCGGGGCATATGTTCTTTTGGTATAAGGAAGGGTTTTTTGAGATCCCAATGCTGTCGGTGGTGAAAATGTTGGAGGAGATTGGGCGTTTTGGCGGGAAAGTTTCTGAAATGGTGGCGCCGTATCGCACATACGCACATTCAGGTGAAATCAATTTTACGGTGCGCGATACGAAGACCGTGCTTGATGCGCTCGCGGAAAAATACAATGATGCCTGCTTGTCGTGGCTTGACGGTTTGACTATTGAATATCCCGAGTGGTGGGGGAATATTCGTGGAAGCAATACGGAGCCAAAGGTGCGCTTAACAATTGAGGCGGTGAATGAGGATGTGATGAAAGAGAAAGTGCGTGAGATCAGTGGTATACTGGAACAGTATGTTTAAGGATAAAACGATAACACTCATGGGTCTCGGTGGATATGAAAAGGGGAGCGGCGTGTCTGCCGCGAAGTTTTTGGCGCCGCGATGCAAGAAATTGATTATCACGGACGTCAAAACCAAAGAAGAACTCGCCAAAAACGTGCGCGCGCTTTCGCATTTTAAAAATATTGTGTGGCATTTGAGCGGACACCAAGAAGAGGATTTTATAAAAACGGATTGGGTCATTAGAAATCCGGGCGTTCGCGCGGATAATCCATTTTTGGCCATCGCGAAAAAACACAAAATTCCGATTGATAATGATGTGACGCTTTTTTTGCGGTTGCACGGGTCAGCAGAAAATATTATTGGCGTGACGGGCACGCGCGGAAAAACAACCACCGCGCATTTGATCCACGCGATGATTGCGGAAGAGCATCCGCGCGCGTGGCTCGGTGGAAATGTAGGACGTTCGCCGCTTGAGTTGTTGTCGTCATCCCGAGCGAAGTCGAGGGATCTAACCAATGAGATTTCTCCACTCATCCTCGAACTCTCCAGCTTCCTCCTCAACAATTTTTCCAGTTTAAAACAGTCGCCGCACATCGCGGTGCTTACGAATTTGTATCCTGATC
This sequence comes from Patescibacteria group bacterium, assembly GCA_038062335.1. Lineage (GTDB taxonomy): Bacteria > Patescibacteriota > Patescibacteriia > Magasanikbacterales > JBBTXJ01 > JBBTXJ01. The sequence continues at coordinate 3,444 of JBBTXJ010000112.1, forward strand.
ATTTGAACGCGTACGCATCACTCAAAAAATATTTTGCGGACAAGAAAAATATTTATACATATCAAAAGCGTGGAGATTTTTTGATTATTAACGATGATGACGCGTTGTTGAAAAAATTGGCGCCGTTAAGTAAGGGAATGGAATTGCGTTTTTCATTGCGGCGGAAATTAAAGAACGGATGCTTTATTGAGAATGGGAGGATTATTTTTTGTCATGCTGAATTTATTTCAGCATCTCCAAATTTGGAGATCCTGAAACGAGTTCAGGATGACACAAAACAAGTTCGGGATGGCATCTGCAAACTATCCGACCTCAAACTTCCCGGCGAACACAACATCTCCAATCTCCTCGCCGCCGTATGCGTGGCAAAAGCGTTCGGCATTTCAAACGCGGCCATTCGTCGCGCTATTAAAAAATTCAAAGGCGTGCCGTATCGTTTGGAACTCGTGCGCACGGTGCGCGGCGTAAAATATATTAATGATACCACTGCCACCACACCGGAAGGCGCCATCGCGGGACTTCGTGCATTCCCCAAAAAGAAAATAATTTTGATAACCGGCGGCAATTCAAAAGGATTATCGCTCGCGCAATTCGCAAAAGAAATTCGCGCGCGGGCGAAAACGGTTATTTTACTTCCCGGAAATGCCAATAAGGATTTACCAAAGGGGATTGAAGCGGTGGATATGCGCGCGGCGGTTCGCGTTGCAGAAGAACATGCCGAGCGCGGCGATGTCATCCTCCTTTCTCCCGGCCTTTCATGGCTTCCCGTAATGAACGAATTCCAGCGCGGTGATGAGTTTACTAAATGGGTTAGGAAGTTATCCACTTGACGATTGCTTCCAGTGGTGTACACTTAAGATACACCTAAGCAATATCTCTATGACCACCCGTTTTGTCGGTCTCAAGGAATTGAGGCAAAATATGGCGCGCATTACGAATGCGGCTCTCAAGAAGAAGGAGCGACTCATTGTGCTTCGTAAAAATGAGCCGCTCTTTGAGTTGCGCCCTCTTTCAAAAAAAGATGTCATTTTAGAACGATTTCTTTTGAGCATTCGTGAGGCCGAGGAAGATGTGAAAGCGGGGAGGGTTTATAGTCAGGAGGAGATAGAAAAAATGTTTGGTTTATAGCGATATGCATTTTGCTATTCGTTATGCCGAACGGGCGTTGCGTGATTTACGTCAACTTGACCACGGTATCGCGCAGCGCATTGTGAGCAAGGTGCGACAGTATCGTTTGAGTGAAAATCCACTGATTTATGCGCAACGACTCACGGGAGCACATCGTGGTTTGTATCGTTTTCGGATAGGTGACTATAGGATTGTGTTCACCGCGAATAAAGAAGGGAACCTGGTGATTTTATTGATTCTCCGCATTGCGCATCGTCGAGAAGTTTATAGATAAACGTCATGAGTAAAATGGTTGAAATAAAAAAGACCAGCCGCGTGTTCCCACGGGGCTGGTCGGGTGGTCAATCTTCCGTCTTCTGTCTACTGCTCGCTCGGTTCCCTTCCCGTCATGTAGAAGCCGTCGCGCTCCGGATTGAACCGCTTGACGGCCACTTCTACCCGGGCATCGGTGGTGTGACGCCGGTGGTTCAGGAATCCCTCCACCGCGAGGCCGAGCTTCTCGGCGTACTCGCGCCGACGCTCGTTGGTGCGCTCCGGCGTGTCGAAGAGGAGCTCCACCATGATCGTCGCGATGGAGTTGGTGGGTACGCTCGGGTCGTGCGGAAAGAAGCTCGAGACGGCCGACTTGTCCAGACCCCAGAATTCTGCTGTCACACTCTCTACCGTGTTACCGAGGTACTTCCGCCAATCCTTTTCGGGATCCGGCGAGATGTTAATTCCAACGATGAGCGGCACGGGCGTTCTCCTTTTCTAGGGGTTTGGCCAAACTATAACACAAATCTCCCTAGTTGTCAAGAGCCCGCCTTCACGCTACAATAAGATCCATGTTCACCCTTCTTGTATTCATCGTCGTCCTCGCCCTCCTCGTCCTCGCCCATGAGGCGGGTCACTTTTTTGTGGCGCGGCGGGCAGGGGTGCGCGTGGATGAATTCGGATTTGGATTCCCGCCACGATTGTTTGGTGTGTATCGTGATCCGCACAGCAAAAAGTTCGTGTTTGTGGGACCGCGGCGATCACAAAAAATATTCGCGCATGAACACAAACAGGGCGAACATCCGGAGAAAGAGCACGCGCCGTATCATGAATTTCCGGCAACCGTATATTCCGTGAATGTCCTGCCGCTCGGCGGATTTGTGAAAATAAAAGGCGAGGAGGGGGAGCATAAAAATCACGCGGACAGTTTCGCAAGCAAAAAAGCGTGGGTCCGCTCAATTATTTTGAGCGCGGGCGTTGTGATGAATGTGTTCGTCGCCGCGGTGTTGCTGTCAATTGGGTTTATGATTGGCATTCCAGCAGCATTGGGCGGTGAGTTGCCGAAAGGCGCGACTGTTACCGATCAAGCGGTTGGTGTTATTGAGGTCTTGCCGGACAGCCCCGCGGCGCAGGCGGGTGTGCAACCGGGCGATGCGATTATGCGGGTGAATGACGAGGCGGTAACGAATCAAGACGACGCGTTTGCAAAAATTTCGAGCGCCGCAGTGCGTGGCGCTGTACAGATTGAAATCAAACGAGGCAAAGAAATAAAAATATTTACACTCCAGCCGACCGTGATTACGGAAATCGGCCGGCCCGCCATCGGCGTGGCGCTGGTGGACACGGGACTCGTCAGTCTCCCGTGGTATCGCGCCATTCCAGAGGGCGTGAAAGCCACGGGTGTATTTTTGTGGGAGATTGTGCGTTCCCTTGCGGGGATTGTCATCGCTATTTTTCGCGGCGCGCCAGTGACGGAACAGTTGTCCGGGCCGGTGGGTATCGCGGTGATGACCGGTCAGGCCGCGCGCCTCGGTTTGTCCTATCTCATGCAATTCACGGCGCTTCTCTCGCTCAACCTCGCCTTCATCAACATTTTGCCGATTCCGGCGCTTGATGGCGGCCGGCTCCTTTTTGTGGCGATTGAAAAACTGCGTCGCGGCAAGGCGGTGCCGCAGTATGTAGAACGCTGGATGCACATGGTCGGCCTCGCGTTACTGCTTCTTCTGGTGATTGCAGTCACGGCAAAAGATATTGGACGATTGTTCTAGAACGACGGTATAATGTTTGTATGCTCAATATAGAAGCCATAAGAAAACAAATTATTTCTTTAGAGCAAGATTATCAGACTATTTTTTTTCGAGAGGTCCGTTCATTGGTGGATCTCGAAAAGTATCGTATTGAGTTTTTAGGTAGGGGTGGACGTGTCGCCGGTCTCACTCTTGCGGTCGGTGCATTTGAAGATAAGATAGTGCGTAAAAAGTTGGGAATGGCTGTGAATCGCGTGAAGCAAAGTGCTAAAGAGTTGTACGATAATAAAAAGCGTGAATTGAGCATGGTGCAGGATACGCTGTCGGCTCCTGAAGAAATACTTGATGTCACGCAGCCGGCTCTGCCGCCGACGCGCGCGGGGCATTATCATCCCATTACAATTGTTGAGCGGGAGCTCGCGGATGTGTTTACGTCCATGGGTTTTATGGTGTTGGACGGGCCTGAACTTGAAAGCGATTATTACAATTTTGAAGCGTTGAATATTCCGCCGGATCATCCGGCGCGCGATATTCAGGATACTTTTTATATCAAGGGTCATCCGGATTGGGTGATGCGTACGCAGACCTCAAATATGCAAGTCCGCGCTATGCGAGAGTATGGCGCGCCGCTCCGCGTGGCCGTTATTGGCCGCGTGTTTCGTCACGAAGCAACTGACGCGTCGCATGAACACACGTTTCATCAGATAGAGGGGCTGGTGGTTGATGAGGGCATTTCGCTCGCGCATTTGAAAGGGGCGTTGCTCGTTATGTTGAAAGAAATACTCGGCGCCGAGATAAAAATTCGTCTGCGTCCCAGTTATTTTCCGTTTGTGGAGCCGGGTGTTGAAATTGATGTGTCGTGCACCCTGTGTAAAGGCGCCGGTTGTCGCACGTGCAAACAAACCGGATGGATGGAACTTTTGGGCGCGGGCATGGTACATCCGCGCGTGCTTGAAGCCGGTGGTGTCGATCCGAAACGATACACGGGTTTTGCATTCGGCACCGGCATTGAGCGGCTCACGATGTTGAAATACGGCATTGAGGATATTCGCCATTTTTATGCGAGCGAATTGCGATTTATTGAGCAGTTTTGATAGCGTTATTTGATTTTAATTTCATGACTGACGAACTATCAACAAAAATTGCGCTGTTCAAAGGAAAGGAAATCAGAAAAACCCTGCATAACGGCGAGTGGTGGTTTTCAGTTGTGGATGTGGTTTCGGCGCTTACCGATAGCCACAACCCCAATGATTACTGGTATAGAATGAAGGTAAGAGTAAAAAGCGAGGGCGGGATCGAGTTATCGACAATCTGTCGACAACTTAAATTGGAGTCAACTGACGGTAAAAAGTATGAAACCGATTGTGCTGATACGGAGGGTATTTTTCGTATCATTCAGTCAGTTCCATCTCCCAAAGCCGAGCCGTTCAAACGTTGGCTCGCAAAGGTGGGGTATGAGCGGGTGCAAGAAATAGAAAATCCGGAGCTGGCCACCAAGCGCACTCGAATGCTCTATAAATTGAAGGGCTATAGTGAGGACTGGATAGAAAAACGCATGCGCGGTATTGTGATTCGCGAGGAACTGACGGATGAATGGAACAACCGCGGTGCAAAGGATCGCAAGGATTACGAGATTTTAACGGCTGAAATTTCCAAAGCCACTTTCGGGGTTACACCAGGTGAATATAAAAAACTGAAAGGGTTGAAGCGGGAAAATCTGCGCGATCACATGGATGACTTTGAATTGATTTTCGGCATGCTTGGTGAACGCGCCACCACCGAAATTCATCGCACGGAAGATTCAAGAGGCGTGCCAAAATTGCGAGCCGATGCTAAAGCTGGTGGTGATATTGCCGGCGGAGCGCGAAAGAAATTAGAAGAACGGCTCGGTAAAAGTATTGTGTCCAAGAAAAACTATTTGAAAAAGATGGAAAACAAGAAACGTTTGAATAAATAAACCTTTTAAATTGCTCGCAAAATAACACATGATCATCTCCCTCAACTGGCTCCGACAATTCGTGGCGTTGCCAAAAGGCATTGACCCGCAAGAAATTGCGGAGCGGTTGGTTATGCATACGGTTGAGGTGGAGAAATGGTGGCGGCAGGATGTGTATTTGGAGAACGTGGTTGTGGGGCGTGTGCTCACGGTGGACAAACATCCTGACGCGCATTCGTTGAAAGTGTGCCGTGTGTATGACGGCAAGGATGAACTGCAGGTAATCTGCGGCGGCAGTAATGTGCGCGAAGGGATGAAATGCGCGTTCGCGCGCATCGGCGCGAAAGTGCGATGGCACGGTGATGAAGAGATGGTGCTCGCAAAAGTGAACATTCGTGGTAAAGAATCGCATGGCATGATTTGCGCGGCCGAAGAGTTGGGACTCGCGCTTGGGCATGAAGTAGAACGAGAAATTATGGATTTGGGCGGCATTGAGGCAGAGGTGGGGACGCCGCTCGCGCAGGCGCTCCGCGCCGATGACGTATTTTTTGATGTGGACAACAAGGCGATCAATCATCGGCCGGATTTGTGGGGGCATTTGGGCGTTGCGCGGGAAGTGGCGGCACTGTATCATACGCCGTTTGCGATGCCCGAGCCTCCGGAATTGCATGGCGGCCGGCCGTGGTCGCTTAAGGTGCGGATTGAAGCCGGGAAACTGTGTCCGCGCTATCAAGCGGTGGTGGTGGAGAATGTGCAGGTGGCGCCATCGCCGGATTGGATGCAGAGGCGATTGCGCGCGTGCGGTATTCGGCCCATTAACAATGTGGTTGATGTGACAAACTGGGTGATGATGGAACTGGGACAGCCCATGCACGCGTTTGATGTGGCGAAGTTGAAGCATGGGTCTGATGCGCTCGCGATTCATGTGCGGCCGGCGAAACGCGGTGAGAAGATGCTCGCGCTTGACGGGCAAACGTATCATCTGACGGACGAGATGCTCGTGATTGCAGATAGCGAGTTGCCGATTGCGGTGGCTGGCGTGATTGGCGGCGAACGCACCGGCGTCACGGAAAAAACAAAAACGATTGTGTTTGAAAGCGCGAATTTTAACGCGTTGTCCGTGCGGAAAACCGCGCAGGCGCTTGTCGCGCGCACAGAATCCAGCGCGCGATTTGAAAAAATGCTTGACCCCACGCTCACGAGTCTCGCGCTCGCGCGCGCCGTCGCGCTCTTGCGCGAGTTATCGCCGGACATTTCCGTTGCGTCGCCGATTGCGGATGTGGGTTTGTGGAAATTGCCGGCTGTTACGATCGCATTGTCAGTAGAAAAAACACAGCGCGTACTCGGCGTAAAAATTCCGGCGGCAAAAATCAGGTCCATTTTAGAACAAATCGGCTGTTCAGTGCGCAGTAGTGGCCGCACCTTCACCGTTCACGTTCCCACCTGGCGCGCCACGCGCGATGTTTTGATAGAAGAAGATCTCATTGAAGAAGTGGGACGGCTCTACGGGTATGAACAGGTGGATCCGGTTCTGCCGAAAATGAACATCGCGCCGCCCGTGGTGGATTCGGTGCGTGCGCTCTCGTGGCAGATGCGTGATATTCTCGTGGGGCAGTTTGGTTTTTCTGAACTGTTGCGATACGCCTTTGTCGGCGAACGCGCGCTTGCCGCGCTCGGCGAATCATCGAAGGGCCTCGTGGAACTCCAAAATCCGATTGACGCGGAAGAGCGCTATCTCCGCGCCAGCTTGGCGCCCGGCGTGCTCGCGCGCGTAGAGCAGGAACTGCATAGCCGCGATGAAGTGCGCGTTTTTGAGATCGGCAAAGTATTTATTGATAACAACAGCGGTCCGCACGCGGATACGCGGAGCAATAAGCAACTGCCCAGCCAAGAAACGTGGCTCACGGTTGCGTTCGCGCGAAAAGGGGATCGCGTGCCGTTTTTTGAAGTACGGAGGATTGTTGAGGCGCTCGCGGCGCGAAGCAATAACGTGTGGACATTAAAGCATGGCGCCCTGCCCCTTGCATGGACGCATCCGGGACGCAGCGCGTTTGTGATGGCGGATGGGGTGAGCGTGGGATGGATCGCGGAACTAAAACCGGTGAGCGCACGCGCGCTCGGGATTGGTGAGCGGGTGGCGCTTCTTGGAATCAACATGCATGCGTTGGCGGATGTCCTCGCGCCGCGCAATCACTATCATCCTCT
>JBBTXJ010000113.1:0-3229 GCA_038062335.1 Patescibacteria group bacterium
GGCCGCAATTTTGTGTATTGATGGTGATGGTTTCATTGTACCGTTTGACCATTGTGACGAGGCGCAAAAAGACGCGTTCATTAGTTTATTGCAAACCGATACCGTGGTGGGACACGACTTGAAACAGCTGTTTCTGCACGCCGACAACGTGGATGGCGCCAAGCTTTTTGACATCATGGTGGCCTCGTATCTCCTTGACCCGGGCTCGCGCGCGCACGATATTACCACCATCGCGCTGAAGCGGCTCGGCGTCCATCTGGATACGGTCCAGCGCGAAGGGTTGTTTGGCGCGGATTTTGAACACGCGGCACGCGAACTGTGCGCCATCACGCCGCTGTACCCAGAATTAAAAAAAGAACTTGAAGAAACAAATCTGCTCGATCTCTTCCAAAACATTGAAATGCCGCTCATTCCCGCGCTCGCGCGCATGGAAAAATACGGCATTAAAATAGATGAGAAGGTGCTGGCAAAAATGAGCAAAGAAATCACGGGTCGCGTGGAAAAAATTTCTAAACAAATCTACAAAGAAGCCGGCGAGGAATTTAACATCTCCTCGCCATTACAGCTCCGCGAAATTTTGTACACAAAACTCAAACTGCCGACATTGAGTGTAAAAAAGGGGAAAACAGGGCTCTCCACGGCTGCGATGGAGCTTGAAAAATTACGCCAACTCCATCCCATCGTTCCATTTCTTGAAGAATACCGAGAGCTCGTCAAACTACAAAACACCTACGTAGATGCGTTGCCACTTCTCGTGAACAAAACTACGGGCCGCATCCACACCACCTTTAATCAAACCGTCGCGGCTACCGGACGGCTTTCAAGCTCTGACCCGAACCTGCAAAACATTCCCATTCGCACGGAGCTGGGCCGCGAAATTCGCAACGCATTTATTGCAGAAAAAGGAACCGCGCTCGTAACCTGCGACTACTCGCAAATTGAACTGCGCATCGCGGCGCACCTCGCGAAAGACGAAAAAATGATTGCCGCATTTAAAGCCGGGGAAGACATTCACACGGCAACCGCCGCCGCCATTCATCATGTGCCGGTACGCGAGGTAACTAAAGAAATGCGCCACGTCGCCAAGACGATTAACTTTGGCATTCTCTTTGGTATGAGCGCATTTGGCATGGCGGCGCGCACCGGTCTTTCTCACTACGAGGCAAAAGAATTTATTGACCGCTATTTTGCGGCATTCACGGGCATCAAACGATACGTGGACGACACAATCGTGTTAGCAAAAAAGCAGGGATATGTGGAAACGCTCTTTGGCCGCCGTCGCTACATACCGGAATTAAAAGCAGGCAACCTCCAACTCCGAAATGCGGGCGAACGCATGGCAATAAATCATCCGGTGCAGGGAGCTGAAGCGGATATTATTAAAAAGGCGATGATCGTGGTGGACGCGTATATCCGCCGCCACTGGCCGGATGATGTAAAAATGATTTTACAGGTGCACGACGAACTCGTGTTTGAAGTAACTGAAAAACGAACAAAAGAAATCGCACCAAAACTACAAGAACTCATGCGCGATGTGGTACAATTGGACGTCCCAATCGAAGTAGACGTGGGAATCGGAAAAAGCTGGGGGGAGACGAAATGATATGTACATCCTCATCAACGGCGAAGACACCTTTAGAAGCCGCGCCCATCTACAAAAAATGATCGCGTCATTTAAAGAAAAACGAGACCCGCAGGGCCTCAATGTTTCTATTCTTGACTGCGCCAAGGCAAAACCAGAAGATATCTGGGAACAGCTCGGTACCGTGCCGTTTCTGGCAGAAAAACGCATGGTCGTGTTGAAAGAGCTTCTGGGACGAAAAGACGACGAGCTTCTTGATGCGTTGCGTGAAAAACTGGAGGCAGGCGCCTTTGCGGAGACCGCGGTTATCGTGTTTTTTGAGACAACAAGCGAGTTCAAAAAAAATAAACTTTTCGATTTCCTGAAAAAACAACCGTATTCCACCGCCTTTCCGCTCATGAAAGAGTTTGAGCGCGAAGTGTGGGTCAAACGGGCGATACAAGCGCGCAATGGCTCCATCACCACCGGCGCGGCGCGCACACTCGCGGCGGCCGTGGAAGAAACGTGGCAACTGGAACAGGTGGTGGAACAAGCGTGCGCGCTCGCAGGCGCCGAAGAAATACAGCGCGCCCACGTGGAGCCGTTTGTGGAGCCGCCGCTTGACGATAATATTTTCAATTTCACGGACGCGCTCGCGGCCGGCAACACGCGCCGCGCGTTAGAACTCCTGCGCGACCAGCGCCGCGCTGATGCCAACGAATTTTATCTCCTTACCATGATCACGCGGCAATTTAGAATTTTGATGCAGATCCATGACCGCGCAAGCGGCGACGCACAGGGCGACATCGCCAAAGAGCTCGGCGTGCACCCGTACGTCATCCAAAAATCACTCCCGCTCGCCAAACGCTACTCATTCGCGCAACTCAAAACCATTTACGATAATCTTTTCAAAATAGAAACACTCCTCAAAACCACGGCCACGCCCGCAGACGCGCTGTTGGATCAGTTTGTGGTCACCTCTACCCAATAATTAGCTCCCTTGCCTTAAATTATGAGGGTTCTTTGGTCGTTATTAATGGCCTGCGGATATGCGACCGTCGCGCCAGAGGATGACTGCTCATAACACTACCACTCCTTACATTTGAAAATCAAATAGTCATCGCTATTTTCTGAACCGCATACTCGGTGTTATCGGATGTAAATTATTTTAATTTTTCGATTTTTTTCAATTATTCAAAAGGCGAATTTTGATTCCATTTGGCGGGGGCGCAAGAGGGTAATTAAAGGGGTGAATTGCGCCCCAGCCAACTCGTTGCATTTACATCTTTTTATATCGCGTAGTTCTGCCCGACCCGATTCGCTCAATTTTTTTCAGCCGTAACAATTTATCTACCGCTTGGTTTATCGTCGGTCTAGCAACTTTGGCGTGCTCTGATATTTCTGCCGGCGTTGCTTCTGGAACAGTAATCAAATATTTCCACACTGCCAATTGTTTTGGCGATAGCAGTTTTTCAACATTTTCTTTTGACAACAATTCGACAGCTCGCTTTGACTGTTCCAAAAAGATATCTAGGAAAAAATTAAGCCATGGTGTCACATCTTCGTTTTCTTTTTTAATCGTTTTTTGACTGCGGCGTAGGGCGATGTAGTATTCCGGTTTGTTGTCTTCCACTAATTTTTCATGCGAAACGTAGGGCATGTATTCAT
>JBBTXJ010000114.1:0-5371 GCA_038062335.1 Patescibacteria group bacterium
GTTTTTCGCGGCGCGCAATTTATTGCTCGTTTTGGTCTACGGCCCGATACCGAAACACTCACCATCATGCAATCCATGGTGCCTGAACTTGTTACACTTCCCAAAGAACGCATGCGCGAAGAGTGGGAAAAACTGTTGTTAAAATCGAAACAGCCGTCTCTTGGCCTCTACGCATTGCATGAGATGGGTGTCATTGAACGTTACTATCCCGAACTGCAGGCGCTTCACGGAACCGAACAAGAATTTGACTGGCACCCGGAAGGCGATGTGTGGACACACACGCTTCTTGTTGCCGATAGTGCCGCGGCAATTATTCGGTATTACGGGCTTACGGGTGAGGAAGCGCGAACGGTCATGTGGGCATCTCTTTGTCATGACCTTGGAAAACCGGAAACCACCGAATATAAAGATGGCCGTATTCGTTCGCACGGGCACGAAAGCGCGGGTGTTGAACCGACAAAAAAATTCCTTGAAAAAATCGGCTTAGACAATAACACGGTTGCCAAATGCATTGCGCTCGTGCGGGATCATTTATGGCCCGGGGTTATGTACATCAAGCAGGCACGCGGAGAGGATGTAACCGATGGTGCCTTCCGGCGTCTTGCAAAACGTATCTATCCCGCAACCGTTGCAGAACTCTCGTTTGTTGCAGAAGCAGACCATCGCGGCCGCGGACCATTTGTTGATCCAGCTCATCTTGAACAATTTCTACTTCCTGATCCGTTTGTTGCTGGCGCATGGATACGCAAACGCGCGCAAGAATTGGCAATCTATAAAGAAGTACCGAGGCCTATACTACAAGGTCGTGATTTAATCGGGCTTGGTTTTGAACCCGGTAAAGAATTTGGCCGCGTCATTGCCTTGGCCGAAGATCTGCGCGATCAGAAAAATTTCACGCGTGAACAAATTTTAGAACTCGTCTCTCGCGCCGCATCCCTTTGGGCAGTACGAAGCAAACTTACCGAAGCGCTTAATCGTTAGTGGCCGCTTTATCCTTATACCACTGGTGAATATAATGAGGAAATTCTGCGCCGCGTTTTTTCCATTCGGCAAGCGCTTGTTCAACACCGTTACTTTTACTTTTCTTTTTATCCGCACTCTGCCAATGATATCTAATATACCAATCAAGTTTAACTAAAAATCCGTCGCCAAACAACTCATTGGTTTTCTGGAATAATTCTTTCATGGCAGGCGAACGATGTTCCCCGGCTGGTTTTACCGCATAATTTTCAAAATAGGCACGATAGAGTATATCGGAAGGAACGCCCGCGTGTTTCAATACGTCAAGTAATGCACGTTCCTGTACATACGTCCCATGACGGTATTGATCTCCTAAAACGTCCCGCGTTACTGCTTCAGTAAGCGCCTCATTCAACCAGTGGAGCACTGGCCTTCGTTTATTTTTTCGCCGCCCATCACTTTCCATTCCACGCACACCGCTAAACGGATCGCCAAAGTGGGTGCCCACTTTTGCCATTCCGTACATATTAAATTCTGGAAACTCATCAAAAAAACCGACCTCGTGTTGTCCAGAAAGTGCATGAAACATTTCATGCACAAACACTTTCCAGCGTTTATCAGGGGGTATGTTAACCGACAAACGCACCGTATGCGTGTTCGCCTGAAAATCACCCCACATTTCCGCCAATGATGTTGAAAACTCATCAATGGCACTAAACTTCAGAATCCCCAGCCGTTCATTAATCTGTGCGGGAGTAAGGGAACGCACCGCCGGCACCGCATCCGTTTTAATACTCCGCGCTAAAAGCGTGCGAAAACGCTTTTTGAATGAGGCGAGCTCTCGCGTTATCTCTTTTTCTTGCTCAGCAACCCACTTCACATGATGTTCAATCATGGGCATAAGCATATCCGGCGTGTCTAATCGTTCAGAACCATCGGCGTACTGATTCGCCAAAACATGCGCCAATTCTTCTGCAATAAATTTTCGCCTTACCTGCTCACGAAGAGTAGCGCGATCAGTCAATGGCTTTTCTTTTTTCAGGAATGCACGGAGCAGGCGCGCATTAACTTCCTCATCAATTAAATCATTTGCTTCCTCGTCACTATCATAATCAAACGACAAGTCTGCCGCTATCTTATTTATATCAGAAACATCGTACAAGTAATGCACAAGAACATTATGCAGCGCACCCCTATTTTTCTCTGCCACCTGCACCAGTTGCGCGTTAATGTTTTTTACATCTTTTGCCATTCTTTTTTCTCGACTTTTTATTGCCTGTTCTAAAAATACACTATCAGCGCCCGAATATTTAACCAATTTTTTATATTCACTGCCCCTGCGATGTACAAAAAGCCAGCGCCCCAACTCATCAAAACCAAACACAAAAGACGTGTCCGCCAAGTCTTCCTGTTCTTTTTTGCGCCGGAGAGTCCATTCGCCACCTTCTCCCGCCAATTTCTTTTTTACTGTAGGCGACTCTTCTTCGTAGCTATTTTCATGATTCTTTTCCCATTCGTTCATATGCATTTTATAGTACCACACATATACCTACAAAAAAACCCGTTGCGTACTACTGCAACGGGCAACAAACTATCGAACCAATCGTGCGCGCGGACGTACTCCGTACGCGCGTTCGAACTCACGCACACCACCGCGTCCTTCACCACCACCGCGTCCTCACCATGGAGGTCGCGAATCGCCCGCACCTGCGCAGGCGAGAGATCATGTCGCGACAGCCCGTAAATTTTCATGATTCACCTCTTGTTGGTTGTTCTCCATTTCATCCGACCACATGCGTGATCGTCTGAAAAAAAAGCCCGTCGCACACATAGTGCCGACGGGCAGAACAACCGAGGCGTGGCGCTACTGCTTGAGCAGGCGCGCCGCCACCTCGGCGAGAACACGCGGGTTCACCCGCGACGAGCTCTCTGCCGGCGCCTTGCGCGACCCACGGCAGTAGAGGAAGCCGGCCGAGTGGGCGAACCACTCGCTCGCCTCACCCTCGGCTTCCGCCACCGCGCAGAACTCAGGGTGGTCCATCCGCAGGGTCTCCGACCCCTCGCGGATGAGTCCCAAGTTGTGGCCGTCCACGTAGATAATCACGCGAACGCCGCGCTCCTCGAACAGGACACCGTTCGTCGCGAACTCTCGCGAGTTCACCACGATGGCGACCTTGCCGCCGTCGAGGATCTCGGCCTTGTCCGCTTCGGCCGCCGCCCGCTGGCGAGCGCGTCCCGCCTGGAGCATACCGGAGAGAATCTCCGACATCCGCTCGCAGACCAGGGCGTCGTTGCGCGGGTGCGTCGCCTGAAGCGCTCGCAAAACGGCGTTGAGGCCGGTCATGGCGAGCGTCTCCTGCGACTCACGGCTCGCCTCGGGAGCGAGGAACTTCACGGCGGAGCCGTGCGCGTCCTGTGCGTCCACGAAGCGGACGAGACTCGCGAGCGCCGACTGGTCGGCAGGCGAAGCGTACTTCGCAACGATGAGAGCGACGCAGGAGTGGACGATACCGCCCTCTCCCTTTTCGCCCTTCATGCCCCGGCCGCCCGCCGGGATGTCCAGCGCGAGGTCGTTCTCCGCCATGTCCTTGCCGTCCCAGTTGGCGGGGCGGGACTCGGCGACGGCGTCCTTCGCGCCGGGGATGAATTGCCGCGCCGCCCACACGGAGCAGACAGCGTCCAGGTCCACAAAAAAATGCGTGTAGATTTTCACTTTTTCCCCTCTCCGTTTCAACCGACCACACCATGTGATCGTCTGAAAAAGAGGCGCAGAGTACTTGTATTTTCCTCTGCGCTATCCTCGGCTATTTAGTCTTTTATTTGCCGAGTTCCCTCACTATTCCCCAAAGGGGCCGGTGGTCGGACGAGGGGGTCCACCGGACGCTACACCAGCCGCTCATGCTCCGGTAGCGCAAGCCGACCCTCCAAAAACGCGCGAACGAGCTTGAGGAGGGTGTGGCGAGCACGTCGTGCTCGCCGCGGTGCAAACCCAATGGTCTGCATCCGGCGGCACGTACCATCGCACGGACGGAAGTTCTTGTAGCAGGGAGCGCTCCATTCATTGCGCTCGTATTCTACATGAACTTTTCGCCCGACACACAGGGTAACCCTGTGAATCCGGCAGCCGCTGGTGTAGCGGTAATTGAAGGTTTCTACCTTCATATCTTGAAAATGCGCAGTCTGTGTCCGCGTCCTCCTTGTGAGGGAGACACAGTTTTTTTGTAGGCCAATGTTGGATCGGGGATCCCCCGTCATATCCTCGGGCCACCGGCGCCTGCGCGCGCCTCCGTTTCAACCGACCACCGCGTGATCGTCTGAAATAGAGACCCCTCGCTTCTCCCTGAGGGGTATAGGGTCATGCCTCCTTTCTAGTAATGGCCGAGGTAGTGACCCGCGAACGACTCCACGGGGTAGATGCGCTCCCCGATGATGGGGTTGTCGTTCTCATCCCACCCGTTCTCGCCGACCGCGTGAACGTACCGTTGTCCATCGGCATCAACGCCGATGAAAAACTCGTGGGAGGCATTCCGGCCCACCTGGTAAAACCTCACGCCATTGCGCATGACTGGAGGGCCACCGTACGACCTATACCGCACGAACTCACCATGCCATCGCCGTATTTCGGCCAACGCCGTTGCCCGCTTCGTTGCACAGGCCTTCCGCTTGTTCATCATCATCCTCCTCTTTCAACCGACCACACCATGTGATCGTCTGAAAAAGAGGGCGCTCAATCGTGTACACACGAGAGCGCCTGGGGTTTGTTTTCATCTTCGCTTTACACCCCGTAGTAAAGCGAAGAGAGACGCGGGTCAGGGCGTGGCGTCCGCCGGCTTGGGCTCGCCGTTCGGCTTGTCGCGGAACCGCGCGAGCCCCTGGCCGGGCTGCACGACACCGCGGCGGTCACCGCGCTCGGCGAACCGCACCCCGGCCTTGCGCTTCAGCTCATCACCCGTGGGGGTGACGAACTTCTGCGCGAAGGCCGTGAAGTGCGTGCGCTCGGCCGCCTCCCGTTCCTCCTGCGCGGTGACCGAAGCCACGCACTCGGAGAAACGGTAGACCCGCACACCGCTCCCCTCCCGCATCATCCGCCCGTGCTTGCCGCACAGCGCGAACTTCGGGAAGTCCACGGTGGGGACCGGCCGTCCGCCGTTCGCACGGCGAACCGCCCGCCACTCCGGAAGCCACATGGCCTCCGGCGCGCCCTGAACCCGACACTGCGGAACGGTGCACTGGATGGACATGGTTGCCTCCTTGTTGTTGGCCTCTGTTTCATCCGACCACCACCACGGTGACCAGCTGAAAAAAGGACCCCTGGGTCAAGACGTAATCGTCAAGACCCAGAGGAAGAAAAGCGTGGGTGACCTAGGTCCATGACCACCCGTGGTAGCGTTCACCCGTTTCCGGGCTGTGA
>JBBTXJ010000115.1:0-3985 GCA_038062335.1 Patescibacteria group bacterium
ATACCGTGAGATGCTGGAAGCAATGCGCCGCTACCTCCGCACCCACCCTCGATAATCAAAAAAATGTTATCCCCTTGAAAGATTCGAGCGCATCCGATATAATGGGTGCGCTTTATGAATGACCGGCGCTATTGGCTGTTGGGCTTACGGATTGCCGGCGACTTTGGCGCCACCATTGCAATTCCCGTTGTTGCCTTTGCGTATC
The DNA here is from genome assembly GCA_038062335.1 of Patescibacteria group bacterium. GTDB lineage: Bacteria > Patescibacteriota > Patescibacteriia > Magasanikbacterales > JBBTXJ01 > JBBTXJ01. The sequence continues at coordinate 206 of JBBTXJ010000115.1, forward strand.
TTGGAAAACGACTTGATGTTCGCTTGGGGACCGCTCCATGGTTTTTGATTGTCAGTTTTGCGCTCGCCGCGTTGATTTCCGGCGTACTTATTTATAGAAAAGCGATACGATACGGAAAGGATTACCAGCAACTCAAATGATCTATGCCCATCCCGCCACTTGCCGCTGAATCACTCTTTAACATCGGATCGCTTCCGGTGACGAATGCCATGGTAAACGCATGGATCGCGCTGGCGTTTTTCGTGGGTGTCGCGGGAACCATCCGTTCACGCGTTGCGCGTATTCCGCGCGGCATTCAAAATGTGGCGGAATTAATTCTTGAAAAACTGCTTGATTTTTTTGATCAGGTTACGCACGAGCGTGAAAAATCGGAACGATTTTTGCCGTTTGTCGGCACACTCTTCTTTTTTATTCTTTTCTCAAACTGGATCGGCATTCTGCCCGGCATCGGTTCCATCGGGATGTGGTTGCGCGTGCATGGCGAAGTGGAGCTCGTGCCTCTTTTTCGCCCCGCAACCAGCGACCTTAATATGACGCTCGCTATGGCCGTGCTTGCGGTAACCGCATCGCATGTGTTTGGTATTGCGGCCATCGGTTTTTTTAAACACATCGGAAAATTCATCCAGCTCGGACACCTGTTCCACAGCATAAAAAAAGGGCCGATGGCGATTCTTACCGCTCTTATTGAATTTTTTGTGGGCCTGCTTGAAATTATCAGCGAATGTGCTAAGATGGTATCTCTCTCGCTTCGGTTGTTTGGGAATATCTTTGCAGGAGAGGTTCTACTCACGGTTATGGCGGGATTGATCGCGTTTCTCGTGCCACTGCCCTTTATGGCGCTTGAGCTCATTGTTGGGCTCGTTCAGGCGATGGTATTTGCTCTGTTAACACTCGTTTATTTAACCGTGGCTACGAGTGAGCCGCATTAATTATTAAGATACGCATATGGAACCAGAATCGATACAGACACTAACCAAAGGTCTGACGATGGCAATCGGCGGTATCGCCCCTGCCATTGCAATTGGATGGCTCGTGTCGCGCGCCATGGAGGCGATCGGACGCAACCCGGAAGCGGCAGGCAAGATATTCGTGCCGATGTTGCTCGGCGCCGCGTTTGCGGAAGCAATTGCCATTTACGCGCTCGTCGTGGTGTTTACGTTATAGTTGTCATCCTGAATTTATTTCAGGATCTAACCGATTATGTTTATAGAGATCGTCCACGCGGCAACAGAAGCAACGAGTGAGGTTGAAGCGGCAACCGGTCCTATCGGGACCCTCGGCATCAATCTCAAGCTTTTCATCGCACAGCTTATTAACTTTTCGGTGATTCTTCTGGTGTTGTGGCGATGGGCGTATCGGCCGCTCTTGCGCGTTCTGCATGAGCGGCAAAAGACGATCCAAGATAGTGTGGATAACGCCAAAAAAATAGAAACGCGTTTGGGGCAAGCGGAACAGGAGTATCAAGAAAAAATGAAACAGGCGCGACGCGACGCAACGGCTGTTATTGCGCAGACGGAAACCGAAGCGCGCGAATACGCCGCAACCATGAAAAAGAAAACCGAGGAAGATCTGCAAAAACTCGCGCACACAGCGCAGGCAAAGATCGTGGAAGAGAAAGAGGCGGCGGTGCGTGAAGTGCAATCGCACGCGGCGGAACTCATCACAAGTGCCATCAAAAAAGTGCTCGGCGAAACCATGAACATCGCGGAGCAAGAAAAGGTGGTGCGTGATTTTCTAAAGCAGGAAAAGGGCTAGTATGGGCAAAAAAACATCGGACACACAACTCGCGCAGGCGCTCTGGCAATTCACGCATGACGCCCTGCCGGAAGAGATCGAGGAACGCGTTGCCGGTTTTACGCACTACTTGGCGTCAAACAATCTTTTGCATCGCGGTGAGCGTATTGCCGCGTCGTTTAGCGATGTGGCGCTGAAAGCAGAAGGCAAAGAACGGTTGATTATTGAGACGCCCTATTCATTGAGCGAACAGGTCATCAAGGACATTCAACACGCGCTGGATCTGGCCACTGCCGAAGTTGAAGTGCGGGAAAATCCGGCACTCCTCGGCGGCATCATCGCGCGCACGAAAGATCGCGTGTTTGACGCAAGCATGACATCGCAACTGCATAAATTAGCGAAGACGTTGGTTGAGTAATTTTTGTATGCACACCCAAACCATCCTGGAACATCTCAAAAAACAAATTGACTCCTTCAAAAAAGGCATTGAAGTGGCGGAAGTGGGCACCGTTACCGAAGTAGGCGACGGCATTGCTCGCATGAACGGACTCACCAAGTGCCAAATGTCCGAAATGTTGGAATTTCCCGGCGGTGTGTTTGGCGTAGTGCTCAACTTGGAGGAAGAAACCGTCGGCGCGGTATTGCTGGGTGATTGCGCAAACATCAAAGAAGGGGACACGGTAAAACGCACCGGCCGTATTTTGTCGGTGCCGGTCGGCGAGGCCGTCATTGGCCGCGTGGTGAACCCGCTCGGCGAACCGCTTGATGGCAAGGGCGCCCTGAAATCGAAAACAACGTATCCGATCGAAAAAATCGCGCCGCGCGTGATCATGCGTCAGTCCGTGAATCAGCCGGTGCAGACCGGTATCAAGGCAATTGACGCTATGATTCCGATTGGCCGCGGCCAGCGCGAATTGATTATCGGCGATCGTCAAACCGGTAAAACCGCGGTCGCGATTGACACTATCATCAATCAAAAAGGGCAGGACATGCTGTGTATTTACGTCGCCATCGGCCAGAAAGAATCAAAAGTGGCGAAGATCGTGGCGAAATTGGAATCAGCGGGCGCCATGGAATACACCACCGTGGTGGTGGCAGGCGCGTCAGACCCTGCGGCGTTGTGGTACATCGCGCCGTACGCCGGTTGCGCCATGGGCGAGTATTTTATGGATCAGGGCAAGGACGTGCTCGTGGTGTACGATGATTTATCAAAACAGGCATGGGCGTACCGCGAAGTATCTCTTTTGCTCCGCCGTCCGCCGGGTCGTGAAGCGTATCCGGGCGATGTTTTTTATCTTCATTCTCGTTTGCTTGAACGCGCCGCCAAAATGAGCGCTGAACACGGCGGGGGATCGCTCACCGCGCTCCCGATTATTGAAACGCAGGCGGGTGATGTTTCAGCGTATATTCCAACGAATGTGATTTCCATTACGGATGGACAAATTTATTTGGAAACGGATTTGTTTTATCGCGGCGTGCGGCCGGCGTTGAATGTGGGACTGTCTGTTTCTCGCGTGGGCGGCGCCGCGCAAACGAAAATAATGAAAAAAGTGGCGGGCAAGTTGCGTCTCCAGCTCGCGCAGTTTCGTGAATTGGAAGCATTCGCGCAGTTTGCAACCGATCTTGATCCGCAAACGCGCCAGCAAATTGAACGCGGCCGCCGCACGGTTGAAGTATTGAAACAAAAACAATACGATACGATGGATGTCGCGCATCAAGTGTGTATTATTTACGCCGTGACGAATGGACATCTGGATGAGGTGGACGTTGCACAGGTAGGGGAGTGGGAGCGAAAATTCCACACGTATCTGGATACGTCGTGTAAAAAATTACTCGCCGCTATTCATGAAAAGAAAGAATTGACGGAGGAAATAGAAAATGGAATTAAAAAGATACTTGAGGATTTCAAGAAGATGTAAGCTATGCCCGCTGCAACAAAACTCATTCGTACGCGCATTAAAGCGGTCAAAAATACACGCAAAATCACGAAAGCGATGGAGCTGGTTGCTGCGTCAAAAATGAAACGGGCAACAGACGCCGCGATCC
>JBBTXJ010000116.1:0-3883 GCA_038062335.1 Patescibacteria group bacterium
TGACGAGGCGGAGCGTTTTTGCCTGCGCGCCCACGTCGGAATATACTTCCTGCAAGTACTGCACTTCGGAAAAAAATTCAGAAAAAGAATTGTTGGAAAGCAGAAGCTCTAAATAATTGCGATCGCTTTCCCGCTGAATGGTGCGGATGAGTTCTGACAACATTTCTTTATGCCGCGCGATGTGCTTGTTTTTCTCTTCAATTTCAAGACGCAGTTGTTTGAGTTCCAACTCCACGGTCTCAATTTCTCCGCGCGTCGCCTGGATGTCAAGTCGTACGGCCTCAAGTCGCTCCTCCAAAATGCTCATCTGGTTTTTGAGCGATAGCGCCTCCACCTGTTTTCGTTCAATGCTTTTTTTGACCGTGCCAATCTTCTCCTCTACCTTCGCGACCTCCTCTTTCTTGGCGCGGATTTCGTCCTGAAGTTTTGCAATCTCATCCTTGAGTGCGGTATTCTCCTCCGCACGGACCGGAGAAACGAAAAATACCGCCACCGAGAGGAGGACCACTAATGGAGTTACAAAACCCAGGGCTTTAGGAGCCATTGAGGTAAGTATAGCACAAAATTGTCATTCCGAGGACGGAGTCCGAAGAATCCCGTCAGATTACCATTACGCGTACGGGATCCTTCAGCGTGGCGCTTCAGGATGACAACCTTTGTATCGCATCTTCAACCCGTTCAATTGTCCGCTCCTTGCCGAGAAGCGCGGCGGCTTCAAAGGGACCGGGTGACTTCTCGCGACCGGTGAGCGCGACGCGCAACGGCCACAGCGTCTGGCTGTTGCCGAGAGTATGTTCCTTGATCCACGCAAGCAACTTTTTCTCAAGCGTTGCGGTCCCCCACTCCTTTTCCGAAAGTTTGGTCAAAAACGCCTGCGTTTTTCCGAGGCGATCTTTCGCTTCTTCTGTGTTTGATTTTTTTGCGACCAACAATGCCGGTTTATAATTGAGCTCATCAACAAACACAAACTGCGTTTCCTCGCCTACTTCGGAAAGCGTTGCGACACGCTGTTGTTCTACGCGCAGAATATCCGCAAGATTGCGCGGCGGCTCCAATCCTTTCTTTTTCAAAAACGGTTCTACCAGTTTGACGAGCCGCTTCGGGTCCGCCTGTTTCATATGTTCGTGCGCCAGCCAATCTAACTTATCAAGCGAAAACACCGCGCCGCTCTTATTCACTTTGGCAAGGTCAAAGACCTCAATCAATTCCTTAAGAGAATACACTTCACGCTCCCCGCCGGGATTCCAACCGAGCAATACAAGGAAATTCAAAATGGCTTCCGAGAGATATCCTTGTTCAAAATAGTCAATCGCCGCCGCGTGACCGCTTCGTTTTGAAAGCTTACCACCCTCGCCGCTCAAAATGAGCGGCAGATGCGCAAAGGTCGGCGGCTTCCAGCCAAATGCCTCGTACAACAATAGATGTTTCGGCGTTGACGAGAGCCACTCTTCACCACGAATGACGTGCGTAATTTCCATCAGGTGGTCATCCACAATATTGGCGAGATGATACGTAGGAAACCCATCGGATTTCAGGAGCACTTGGTCATCAACATCATTGCTTGCAAATGAAACGTCGCCGCGAATAGCATCATTGAACGCTATGGTTCGGCCAGCCGGAATCTTAAGACGCAATACGGCGCCCTCTGGTGAACAGTGCGCATCGCGGCAATGCCCGTCATACTTGGGCATTTCACTGCGCTTCTTCTGCTCCTCGCGCATTTTTTCTAACCGTTCAACAGAACACAGGCACCAATAAGCATGCCCGCTTGCTACCAACTTCTCCGCGTATTTTCGATATAACTCCGTCCGCTCGGACTGCACATACGGCCCATATTTTCCATCCACATCAGGTCCCTCGTCATAGGTTAAACCGGCGCGCTTCAGAATAGCTAAAATTTCCTCCTGTGTGCCGGGCACCGTGCGCGCGCGGTCCGTATCTTCAATGCGCACAATAAACGCGCCGCCGTGATGCCGCGCAAACAAAAAATTAAAGAGCGCGGTGCGAAGTCCGCCAATGTGCAGGTGGCCTGTGGGACTTGGGGCAAATCGTGTTTTGATTTTCATACTCTGTTAAAGGTGTTATGTATTTGCTATAATAACAATATGACACGCGCTCGTAAAGAGAAGGAGAACAAAGCTCTGCCCACTCTCGGCCAACGCACGGCAGACCGCCTGACCAAACTCGCCGGCAGTTGGCATTTTATCATCGGCCTTGGCATCCTTCTGTTTTGTTGGATTATAGTGAACATTGTTGCTTTTGAATTTCAATGGGACCCCTATCCTTTCATTTTACTCAACTTCATTTTGTCCGCTATTGCCGCTATTCAAGGACCCATCATTCTCATGAGTCAAAACCGAAAAAGCGAAATTGACAGTCTTCGCAGTGAATATGATTATAGGGTTGACCTGAAAGCAGAACGTGAAATCGCAAAGGTACAAAAAGAATTAGCGCGGCTTCACAAAAAAATAGACCAACGCATCCTCAAAAACAAGGGGGGTTAACGGAACGACTTCCACAAAAAAACCGCCGTGGCATTCGCGATGCGACGATACCGCCACGGTTCTTTTGCGAGACGCCACAGCCATTCAAGACCAATGCTACGCATCAAACGCGGCGCGCGGCGGATGTCGCCCGCGATCATATCAAACGCGCCGCCAACGCCCATAAACAATCGCACGCTCGGCAATTGTTTTTTGTGGTGCCATATCCACTTCTCCTGTTTACTGTGGCCGAACGCGACAAACAACATATCCGGTTGCGTTACGTTAATGCGGTCAATTGCTTCTTCGTGCGCGCGCGGATCGGCCACACGGACACCTTCGTGAGTTTCAAATATCTCTGAACCGACATGGGTGCCGACAATGTTGAATTTTGGGTATCGTCGTTTTAATTCATGCGCCGCGCGCATGAGCGTGGTTTGATTGCGCGTGCCCAGAAAAAATACGCGGCTCCCCTGTTCCGCCGCCATTTCGCAGAGGTGGTCAATGGCATCAACACCAGTCAGGCGCTCCACACGCGGCCATCGTTTCAGCCGTGCAACCAGTTGAATGCCAAATCCGTCAATCAGATGCATTTCCGCGCTGTGAATAATGGTTTTGAAAAGCTGGTCGCGCGTGGCATGGACGATCATTTCGGGATTCATTGTTACAACCATCTCGCCATGGCCGTTTTTTAGTATCTCCGAAAAACGCGCGAGCGCCTCGGCGCGATGGAGCGGACGGAGTTGTATGCCGGCGAGTTTCATAATGGAACCTACAGCAATGGTGTATACCTATGTGTACCGTTTTTTAAGAGATTTGACAAGTTAGCACTCTGGCTGATAGAGTGCTAGTCTAGGAATTAGATCCCTCGACTTCGCTCGGGATGACAATCAATGAAGTATAATACTCCCATGAACCCACAGCAATTCACGACAAAATCACAGGAGGCCATTCAGCGGGCGTTTGCTATTGCGCAGGAAAACGGCCAACAGCAGATTGAGCCGTCGCACTTGTTTTTTGCCCTGCTTGAACAGGAGGAAGGGGTGGCGCTGTCGGTGCTCAAAAAACTCAACATCAACATTTTGCAACTCAAGGCCGCCGTGCAGGTCCATATTGATCATTTGCCCAAAGTGACTGGCGCGGGCGCGGGCGGCATCGGCCAAATTTTCATGAGCCATGATATGGCCCACCTTTTGAACGCGGCCGGTGAAGAAATGCAGCGCATGGGCGATGCCTATATCAGCACCGAGCACATGCTCCTTGCGTTTGCCAATGCCAAAAATCCCCTCCAGCCCGTGTTCGAAAAATTTGGCATTGACCACGCCAGCATGCTCCGCGTGCTCGCCACGGTGCGCGGCACGGAGACGGTGGACTCGCCCGAACCGGAAAGCAAATATAAC
>JBBTXJ010000117.1:0-3412 GCA_038062335.1 Patescibacteria group bacterium
CGGGATATAGCGTGAACCAATAACGACATCATGCTCCCGCAGGGCATCGAGAAGCGCGGGGAGGTAGCGCGGGTGATGAGACAGGTCAGCATCCATTTCAAAGAGCGCTTCGGTGGCGGGGTCCTCAAGGGCTCGACGGAATCCATCAATATACGATTGCGCGAAACTGCGCTCGCCGTCGCGCACCAAAAGCGAAACGCGCGGATGAGTACCAAATGTGTTCATGATGATTGCCGCCGTATGGTCCGGTGATTGGTCATCAACAACAAGAACGCGCACCGTCTCCGGCACATGACGAAAAATTTCTTCAATGGTGCCGATGATTGATTCGGCTTCATTATACGTTGGGATGACGATGGTGGTGTTCATGGATTATCTCCCCATCGCTCTCACGATGATACGGACTGTCTTCAATAAGATTACCACATCCATCAGGAGCGACCGGTGTTTCATGTAAAAGAGGTCATACTCTAATTTTACCAAACTTTCCTCAAGCGTGGCACCATAGCGATAGTTTGTCTGGGCCCAGCCGGTGAGTCCGGGGCGCAGGAGGTGGCGAATGCTGTAGAACGGCGCGCGCTCTTGAAGCTGTTCCACAAATTCCGGCCGTTCAGGACGAGGGCCGATGATATTCATGTCGCGCCGGAGCACGTTCCAGACCTGCGGCAATTCGTCAATGCGAAATCGGCGCAACCAGCGGCCCACGCGGGTGATGCGATGGTCGTTTGGTTGCGAAAATTCGGCGCGGCCCTGTTCAGCGCTGCCGTCCGGATTTCGCGCATACATGGTGCGGAGTTTATAAATGGTGAATAGGTTGTTGTTGTATCCCACGCGCGCTTGGGCGATGAAAAGCGGGCGGCCTGACTCAAGCACGATGGCGAGCGCCACGAAGGGAAATACGATGATAAAAAAGACGCCAAGAATCACGGCCGCCAAGAGGTCAAACATCGTGCGCGCGGTATCGTAATATTGCTTGCGGCTTTCGCGCAGATTTTGCAGGAACCAGCTCTCGGAGAGTATATCCGTATTCACGCGGCCGGTCACGGTTTCGTAAAATGAAGCGAGGTCGGCCATTTCCACGCGCCAGAACAGCAGTTCGTATAACTCTTTTTCGAGTTCCGTTGACTGCGCCAATGTCGGGGAAATAACGATGGTATGAATATCTTTGATATCAACAACCGCGCGCACGCGGAGCGGGTCCGTAAAACATTCCACCATGCTCCGTATCGTCGGAGGGATTTCCGCGTGTGTCGGGTGGACAATGGCGGCAACGCGAAATCCGATTTGCGGGTCACCGGAGAACATCATGATAAGTTCCTCAATGCGGGGGTGGTATCCCAGAAACAGGATTGTGCGTTTTAACAGCGACGGGCCAAGGAGCCAGTTGAAAAGCGCGCGCCACACCGCCACGCCGACGAGCGCAATCAAGACCACGAGAATCAGGTTTGTCTTCGGCGTGATGCGAAATGCCGGAATGAAATAGAAAAACGCGAGGCCCAAAAAGAAGTTCGCGAGAAACGAGAGCGAGAGATTTTGGAAAAAGAGAATGCTATTTTTGGCGCGGCGGAGATCGTACGCGTTATTGATAAACAGCACCACCACCCAGAGGAAAAAGAGGATGCCAAACGAGACGCGGTGCGTCTGCCAGTGTCCGCCGATATCAAGCGTGCGATACCGCGCCATCAGTGCCAGCAGAAGAGCGCCGAACATGAGCACGAGGTCGCCCAAAAGCAGGATCAGTTGTTTGATACGGACGATACCGTTCGACATAGGAATACCGAGAGCATAGCAGAATGGCTCGGGAAGTTCAAGTTGTTGGGCGCGGCGACGCGTGATAGAATAAAAGTGCCTTATCTGTAGTAACATGCCAGAAAACGGGGAACAGGGAGAAGGAAAAAATGTTATCGTGCAAGAAGCAGAGCCAAAAGCTTCGATTTTTGAATTCAAAAATGCGGAAGATGCCGGCGAGTATATAGCATGGAAGCATGAGGTGCCCCATGCCGTGCGGCGGCTGGTGGAAAGCGCTATGAAAGATGCGGTGTCCACGCCAAGCGGCACCGGCCTCCCGCTCACGGATGCTTTTTTGGATACACTTGCAGAGTGCCTACAAAAAGGTGCTGTGCCGGACACTGCCACCGGCATTGATCAGCGCGTCATAAATTTACTCCAGCCATTTGCGCGCGTGGAAACCAAAGCGGGGTATGTGAATCTTTTTGAACTATTGACGAGCCAAGACAGCTCGTGGAAATTAAAGACCACGCTGTACGAAACACAATTAAAAATGGCGCTCGAATGGCTGGTCGAGCAGGATCTCCAAAAACTTGCAGAAGATGCGCGCAAGCGCGGAGAACAGCAGGGAGAAAAGGGAGAAGCCGCACCCACTGAACCCACTGATACGGGAGAGCAAAAACAAAAACAACCAAAAAATGCCGTCCCGCCCACGAACGAACGCGCCGTCTCCTCAATGGAAACTGGCGTGGAAAAAGGGGAGGGCCCGCCAAGCGCGTTTTTCACGGTTTCGCCCTATTTTGGCGGCCGTTACCCCCAGCATCGGTACACCCGTTTTGACCCGCAAACACTTGAATGGGAAAAAGATAAACATAATTTTACACCTGCGGGAGAGGAAACCATTGATCTCCAAAAAACCCGCGTGTATTCCGGCACGATGCATGGATTTCTGCCGCTTGCCATTCCACTGCCGTATGATTGGGCATTTGATGCCGCAAGTTTTGAGACGAACGCGCCGGAAGGCGCCGCTGAAATATTGAGAAATCAAGACGGCTCGTGGTATTTCCGCGTCAATGCGGCAGGCGTTTTTTCATACACTATTCGCGCCGGACCGCGCATGACCATAGAAGAAATGGCGCCATTTGAAACCATGATGGACCTCCCGCTCCCGCAAGAATTGAAACAAAAAATTGAAGAACTCCGCGCACAACGCCTCCCGCTCATAAAATTAAAACGAGAAATAGTAAAAGCCGTGCGCGTGCATTTGACGTATTCCAATAATCCGGATGCGCTTCGGTATTATAAGCAAGACCCGCAAAAATATTTTGAGCGCATTTGGGAACGCAAAGAAGCGGATTGCAAAGTGGCAAATGATTTGGCGTGCCGTGCCCTTCTTGAAATTGACAAGGAGTTTCAGTATATTGCGGGGTTTTATGTAAAAGAGAAAAACGAGAGCGGCGCGGCTATTATGCACGCGGGCAACGGACACGCATGGCTTGAGGTGTGGGATAAGGGAAGCGCCCGCCCGCTCCCGCTTGATGCCACGCCAAAAGGCGATCCCACCGTTGATGAGGAAAAGCAAGAGCAAGAGTTGAATGGTGAACAAGAAGATGGTGATTATGGCGAGCAATCTCAAGATGGAGAGCTGTTTTCAGAGAAAGAAGCGAAAGAAAAAATGAAGGAG
>JBBTXJ010000118.1:0-2740 GCA_038062335.1 Patescibacteria group bacterium
TCCGAAAATACGCGTGCCGCGCGGTTCCTTGGTTTTCCTATCAATCAATACCGCGGCATTGTCGTCAAATCGAATGTACGTGCCGTCGGCGCGCCGCATTTCCTTCCGCTGGCGCACAATCACCGCATGAGCAATCTCACCTTTCTTCACGAGTCCGCGCGGCGCCGCCTCCTTGATTGCCACCGTCATAATGTCGCCGATGCGACCGTACCGCCTCTTATAACCCCTAAATACGTGAAAACAGGAGACCTTTTTGGCACCCGTGTTATCGGCAACATGCAAAATGGTACGTAGTTGAATCATACAATTCGCCACCGTTTACGCGCACTCATGGGACGCGCCGCTTCAATCGTAACCTTTGCACCAACTGCGGCTGTGTTTCCCTCATCATGCGCATGATACTTCGTGCTTACCCGAAAAGACTTTTTATATATCGGATGCATCTTTTCACGCACCACCAAAACCACCGCGGTCTTTGGCGTATGCGAAACCACTACGCCAATCATTTGGCGACGATTTTTCGATACCGTGGCTGATGGTTGTTTTGCAGTAGTATCCATAGCGTGTGCCGCTTACGGCTGTTTACTATACAACGCTGTCTCAATTTGTGCAATATCCCGCCGGACAGCATGAACTTTATGCACCTGCTTCACCTGTCCACCGGCGACCCCGAACCGAAGTTGCTCCAACTCAACCCGCTTCTCGCGAAGCAGGAGTCCCAACTTTTTTTCATCGTATTGTTTGAGATCAGTGAACCGCATACTATTCTTTTACGACAAACCGAGTGAGCATAGGCATCTTATGCCCGGCAAGCCGCATTGCCTGCCGCGCAATCTCTTCCGATAACCCATCCATCTCAAAGAGTACCATCCCGGGTTTCACCACGGTGACATAATGATCCACCGTGCCTTTTCCTTTTCCCATTCCCATTTCCTCGCCTTTCTTTGTGACCGGTCTATCAGGAAAAAGACGAATCCAGATTTTGCCGCCTCGCTTCACATACCGCGTCATAACGCGACGCGCCGCTTCAATTTGACGAGAGGTGACCCACGCGTGTCCATCGGCTTTTAATCCGTACGCGCCAAAAGCCACCGTCGCGGTGCGGGTTGCGTTACCCACTCCGCGTCGACGGCCTTTGTGCCACTTGCGATGTTTTACTTTCTTAGGGAGCAACATAGGGTTATACCTCTTCAAGGTCCTTACGGCCAAACACTTCGCCGCGATAAATCCACACTTTAATGCCGATACAGCCGAAAATCGTACGAGCGAATCCCTGTGCGTAATCCACATCGCTCCGAAATGTTTGGAGCGGGAGCTTGCCCTGCGCCATTTTTTCGCGACGCGCAATCTCTGAACCGTTCAACCGTCCAGACATCACAATCTTCACTCCTTGCGCGCCCGCTTTCATCACTTTCGCCATCGTCTGTTTCATAACACGACGAAACGCGATACGTTTTTCGATATCTGTTGCGGCCTGCGCCAACACGATTGCCGATGACAATGAGGAATTCTTTACTTCCTGTACGTTGAGCCGCACCTTAGCGCCCGTTTTCACCAAACGGCGTTCAATAAACTTCCGCACCTCTTCCGCACCCTGTCCGCCACGGCCGATCACCAAACCCGGTTTCGCAACGCGCATAGTAACCACCAATTCTCGCGGCGTTCGTTCAATGATAATTCTATCAACGCCCGCTTCCTTGAATTTTTTGTTCAGGTGCGTGCGAACAATCGTATCCTCTTCCAATTTCTTTTGAAAGGTATGCGCCGACGAAAACCAGCGGGAGTCCCAGCTGTCAGTGACCTGCAAACGATGTGCTCGTGGATGTACTTTGTGTCCCATAGCATTATTTCTTCTCTGCTACCGCGGTGACCGCCTGCGCGCCTGCGCCGTCCGCGACGGGAGCATCCGTTTTTACCTCGGACTCGCCCGTTAAGAGAATCGTCACATGTGACCCGCGTTCCCGAATGGGAAACGCGCGACCGTGCGCGCGCGGGCGCCAACGGTGTTCGGTCTTTCCCTCGTCAACACGAATTTCTTTAATCCGCAAAGTTTCGCGCTTGAGCTGATTATTGTGCAGCGCATTCGCAATCGCGGAACGCAATAACTTCAGAACCGGCTCTGCCGCGCGCTTGTTCAGAAACACCAGCCGCTCTTCGGCAACATCCGCGCGCAAACCGCGCACAAGGTCAACAACCAACCGCACCTTCTTCGGTGACGTACGCAATCCTTTCAAATATGCGCGAACGGTTGTCATATATTATTTTTTCTTCGGTGCGGCGGATTTATCCGGCGCCGCCGCCGCGGCAATAGCGGCCGAACCTTTCGCGGCCACACCCTGTTCGATGGCCTTTTGTATCTTGCCGCCATGTCGAACAAATTTCCGTGTAGGCGAAAATTCTCCCAACTTGTGCCCTACCATATTTTCATCAACCAACACATCAATAAAATCTTTGCCGTTGTGCACGCCAAAACGCATCCCGACCATATCAGGGGTAATGGTTGAAGCGCGCGCCCATGTTTTAATCGGCGTTCTATCAGCCGTAGCTTTCGCGCGCGCCACCTTCTTCATCAATTTTTCATTCAGAAAGGGACCTTTCTTAAGACTGCGGGACATATTACCTCGATTTACGGCGTGCGAGAATCATTTTATCGCTTGATTGCGGCTTACGCGTTTTCACGCCATACGCCAGCTTACCCCACTTGGTTTTCGGACCGCTCTTCAACCCAATCGGCTGATGC
>JBBTXJ010000119.1:0-2150 GCA_038062335.1 Patescibacteria group bacterium
GCAAACGGCCGAAAAAGGTACGGCACGAAGAGCATGGCGATCACGATGAGAAGCCATTTTTTCATATGAGTATCCTACCAGCATCCAGCACAAAACTCAACGGGAGCGCTTGACATAACAATACTCTTCGGCTACACTAAATTGTCCTGCATTTTGCAGGAAACGAAAACCAACAACAAGGAGGGCGGCGATGGAAAACCCCATCAGGGTGTACTACACCTTCATCGCCCTGCTGTATTTTGGCAAGGGCGCATACGTCACGGGATATGTCCCGTTTCTGCAGTCAATCGGGTTTAGTTTGGCAGAGGTATCACTCCTGAATCTCTGCTACTGGATCCTCGTTGCCGCGCTTGAACTCCCCACCGGCCTTTTGGCAGACGGGAGAGGCAGAGCGTGGTCAATCAAAATGGGGACCGGGGCAAGCGCACTGGGCGCTCTCGTCTACATGCAGGCAACCAGTTTCGCGGGAGCGCTTATGGCCGAGGGTCTTTGGGCCATTGGCACCGCATTTCTCTCGGGCGCACACCAAGCATGGATCGCCGATGCCGTGCCAAAAGGAGAGAATCTCCGGCGCATCTACGCAAACGGAAAAGTGGCGTACTACGCGGCGTACCTTACAGGAAGTATGCTTGGCGCGGTCGTTGCCTCGCACAACTACCAATGGATGTGGACACCAACGATTCTGGCAGAAACGTGCGCGTTCCTCATCGCCCATCATTACATGACAGGGAGAGGCGATCCGAAAGAGCGTGTGACGGAACGAGTAGCATTCCGCGCCGGCATACGCGCGCTTCGGAGCCAGCGTGCATTGCAGTGGCTTGCAACCGCCATGCTCATCTTTGGGGTCACGGCGCTCATGAATCACTTCTGGTCGCCATACTTCAAATTCTATGTAGGGCAAGCGCGCCTCGGGCTCGTGTGGATGGTTATGCCGCTCTTTGGTCTGCTCGGTGCAACGTTCGTGGCGCGATCGCGGGCTGCCGTTGGACATGAATGGCATCTGATTACTCTATCCATCGGCATGGTGGGAACCGGATTCCTGACCATGAGCGCACCGGCCGGCCTCTTGGTGGCACTAAGTGGCTTTGCCATCTTGCAGATTGGATTTGGCATGTTTGTCCCTTCGACGGATTCCTTCCTGCAACATCGCGTGGAAAGTTCCTACCGCGCAACGTTCAGCTCCATTCAATCCCTCGTGGGTGCGGCAGGCTTTGGCCTTGCATCGCTTGCGGCAGGAGTCGCACTCACGGGAAAAGAAAACACACCCGAGAGCATTGCCTGGGTGTGGCAGTTGGGCGGCGGCACGATGGTAGCAGGAGCAATAGCGCTTCTTGCGCTGAAAACCTACGCCGCAAAGAAGACAGTTGACAGAAAACATACACCGCGCTAGCATACGCGTGACGGCAAAAAACTGAAAAAGGAGGATAGCCGTGGAACAGGAACGCAGACGTGACGCAACGAACGTGGTCATCCGGGACAAGACGGGAGAGATACTCCTCTTCCGCCGGGACAACAAGCCGGGCATTCCGTACCCCGACTTCTACGATGCCATAGGTGGCGTGGTAGATGCTGGTGAGACCCCGGAACAGGGAGCGATTCGGGAAGCCCACGAGGAGGCGGGGGTCGTGCTCGACCCTGCGAAGCTCCGGCTCGTCGTGGTGTACAAGTGGCCGAACCAGACCGAGTACAACTACGTCTACACGGAGCCCCTCGATGTGAACACCGCGGCGTGGGTGCCGACCGAGGGACAAGGCATTGAGTGGCACACGCCCGGGAGATCGCCAATTTCGAAGGATTCGGCGCCCGGATCATGCCGCGCACGCGGCAGGGCATCCTCCACGTGCTGTTCGGCAATTGGCCGTAAGGTCAAAAAGCAGAACCCAAAGCCAACCATCAGGGTTGGCCTTTTTTATTTTTTGCGACAACTACGAGGACGCTTGACACGCATCACCAGGCACCGTACCATGGTGACACTATGCATGACATGAACGCCATGACGAAATACTACGAAGAATGGTGGGAAAACCCGCGCGATCCGCGCGGGCCGGTATTTGCGAAACTAAACCGCGTGATCAGCGAACGCATCCCACGCGGCGACGAAAAACGCGCGCTTGATTTGGGGTCTGGCGCTGGATCCATCATCCGGATAC
>JBBTXJ010000120.1:0-2338 GCA_038062335.1 Patescibacteria group bacterium
GGCAGTGTCTCAGTCCCAGTGAGGCGGGTCGTGCTCTCACACCCGCTATCCGTCAGAGCCTTGGTGGGCCATTACCCCGCCAACAAGCTGATAGACCATAGGCCCATCCTCGAGCAGTCCTTGCGGACCTTTACATGCGAATGACTTTCGTCCCCGCATGACTATCAGGAATTATCCTTCCTTTCGAAAGGGTATGCCCGACTTGAGGGTAGGTTACCAATGTGTTACTCACCCGTTTGCCGCTAGCCCCTTGCGGAGCTCGCACGACTTGCATGCCTTAAACACGCCGCCAGCGTTCACCCTGAGCCAGGATCAAACTCTCATTTAAGAGCTGATTTAGCTCGTATCTTTGTACGATTTTCACCACGTCGAATGACGAGATGAAACTTTTGTTTGTGGAATAGACGGCTTTGGTTCTTGCGAACCAGCTGTCTTTGTCACGTTGGTGTTGTCAAAGTGCGCACTAGAACAAAAAAGAGTACCCCTTTGAGTTACTCTTCTTCAGCCCGGTATCCCTTTTGGGACCTCGGCGAATTCAGGTTGTAAACCTAGCGCAGAGATATAGTATATTATGCCAGTAAACTTGTCAAGTGAGGGTGTGGGAAGAGTGTGGACAAGCGGCTCGGGAATAAAAAAGCCTGCAAAACTTCTGCAGGCGTGTGGAACCGTTTGGGCGGCTTGGCGTTAGTCGTCCGTGTTGTTGATGATCTCTCCAAGCCCTCCAGCGCCGGGGACGATGTAGCCATTGTCGGTGAGACCGCACTCGTCGTCCCAGAGCGTACCGGGCACCATCATCTGCACATCGAACGAAGAGAGCCCGCGATCAAGGCGGAGTGCGTAGATTAGCACCTCCGGATGATCATTCCTCATGCGCCGGATGAACTCTGGCGTGATGATGAGGTTGAGCGTGATCATTTGACATGGTGTTCCCATCCCTTCCCGCTTGTACACACTGATGGCCTTTGAGAGAGACGTGCCGGTTGCGCCCATGGGATCCGGGAACAACACGAACCGGTTTTCAATCGGCCCGCCGATCTTGCTCCCGCGGATGTCCACCCCGTCCACATGACCCTCCGCATCAGCGGTACGCGCCATCATCAAGTGATCCTGGCGCACGCCACGCGGCTCAAGAACACCGAGCAGTTCATCGTAGCACACCTGACTCGGAAGCATGCCCGCGCGGGCGATATCCACGCATACCGCCTTCGTGCGGTGAGCAAGACCGGTGTAATGAATCCGCGCGGGATTGGGGTCCATCTGCTTCTTGATGAACACTGCTCCCATGCGCGTTACCACCTCACGTTTCTTACGAGGAAACTCCGTCGCAATCACGATGCGGACCAACGCGCGGTAGAGCTCCCGCACCAGACGGTTGATGTCCGGTTGGCCCGTTGTCTTGCTGGAAAGATCTGCCAGCTGTGTGGCGAGAAGCGGATCGTCGATGATATGCACCCTCGGACCGTAGAGATGTTCGATTTCCGAGATAGCCATTGCTCTCCTCCCTCTTTTTTGGTGAACGAAAAACCGTGGTATATGTACCACGGTTTTTGAGAAAAGGCAAGAGGCATGGCTATTTCTGCATCTTCCGGCGCCACTCGCCTATTTTTTTGTGATGACCGCCGAGGAGAATTTCTGGCACTTTCCATTTGTTAAAAATTTCAGGACGAGTGTATTGCGGATATTCTTTAGCGGCAACCGTTGTTTCTTCTTTCAACGATTCCTCATTTCCGAGCACGCCCGGAATGAGCCGCGCGGTTGCTTCTAATATAACGAGCGCGCCGAGCTCGCCGCCGGCAAGCACGTACGGGCCGACAGAAATTTCTTCATCAATCATTTTGTCATGCACACGCTGATCTATGCCTTCATAACGGCCGCTGATTAAAACAAGTTCATTGAGTTTTGCAAACTGCTCGGCTAGCGCCTGATCAAATTGTTTACCGCGTGGAGAAAGTAAAATGACGCGGCGTTTTTTTTCTTTACGCCGCTCGCCGTTTTTTTTCAACACGCCGAGCGATCCAAGTGCGCGCGCTATCACATCAGCACGCATCACCATCCCCGGGCCCCCACCGTACGGCGTATCATCTACGGTTTTGTGTTTGTCATTTGCAAAATCCCGCAGATTCATTGCGTTGATTTTAATCAAATTTTTTTTCTGCGCACGCCCTAAAATGGACCCACCGCAGTAGTCCGTAATCAGTTCTGGAAAAATAGTTATAATATTAAACTTCATGATTTTGAAGTATGCGCTATTTTGGAATAGTTGTCTAGGGACTTGACATCGAGAACAGGATAGTGTTAGATTCATTTGTCGCGAACAATAACGAAGGAGGTGCGCCAT
>JBBTXJ010000121.1:0-13247 GCA_038062335.1 Patescibacteria group bacterium
CGATTTCACGCGTATTTTCACCAATACCGGTGTAAGCGCGGACCGCGAAACGATGTTGCGAGAGATCGCACCGTTTCTGCCCACCCTCTGCACCAGCCGCATCAACGCAGAGCCCGCCATCGCCACAATCCGCGTCCACTGTGCACAGCGGCCCTGTTCCGGCTTGTGTGGTGCTAAACATCCACGCGTTTGGTTCAACGCGCACTTCATCAAGCGTGCACACATGCGGCCCGGTGCTCAATCGCCATTCATCAAAATCCTCTTTGAGCGGAATATCGCGCCCATCGCGAATGCCGTCCGCGCCGCCTTTGAGAATAACGCGATAGCGGCTGTTTGGGTCAAGCAGGCTTAACGGCATGATATTTACTCTTATTTGATTACCCTCCACGCTCGTTTGATACCGCGCCTGAAGTGTACTCACGCACCAGCGTGCTGATCCGGCCGGCACAGGGTCCAGAGCTGCTTCTTCAGCATGTTGTGGCACCGCTTCTTCAATAGCTACTTCGGGACCAGCTAGCACTGGTACTTGTTCCACGGGCGGCGCAGGTTGATCGTCCGGTTGTGCAGCACGCCGACAATACTTAAAACCAAGAACAGGTTTATGACAGTCCCCACTCGCACAATCTCTATCATTCTGGCATGCCATAGAAATACAAGCCCCACACAGACCACCACAGTCAACTCTAAGTTCATTCTCATCCTTTATACCATTAAAACAGCTCTCTGGGCGCATTGGCGTATCGGCAGGTGGTTGTGGCACTTGTTCCACAGGTGGTGCAGGTTGATCGTCCTGTCGCGCAGCAATCTCACAACGCTTAATACCAGGTCTATATTCATAACAGTTTCCACTCGCACAATTTCCATTGTTCTGGCATCTTACATAAATACAAGCCCCACACGAACCACCACCGCGAGGACCACCGCAGTCAACATTCACTTCATCACCATTCCTGCGGCCATCGAAACAGCTCTCTGGACGCGCGGGCACATCGGCTGGTTTATTGTCCTGTCGCGCACCAATCTCACAACGCTTAAAACCAGGAACATATTCATAACAGTTTCCACTCGCACAATCCCCATTGTTTTGGCATTCCGTAAAAGTACAAACCCCACACGGACCATGGCAGTCAACACTCACTTCGCCAGCATCTTTACGGCCATTAAAACAGCTCTCTGGACGCGCGGGCACATCGGCAGGTGGTGCTGGCACTTGTTTCACAGGCGGTGCAGGTTGATCGTCCGGTGGTGCGGCAATCTCACAACGCTTGAAACCAGGAAGATATTCATGACAGTTTCCACTCAAACACTCTCCATCGTTCTTGCATCCCATATTAATACAAGCCAAACACTGACCACCACAGTCAATTTGCGATTCGCGCGCATTCCTGATGCCATCGAAACAGCTCTCTGGACGCACGGGTACATCCCCGGGCGGCTGCGGCGCCGCGTTCACTACCTCCGCAAACCAGTTGCGCACACTCCGGCGCACCCGCGCGACAAATTTCTGCCACAAAGTGGGTCTGGCGAGCTGGACATCCTGCTGTCCAAATGCCATCTCGATTTCGCCTTCATCCTCACGGCACGGTTCGTTACGTTCAATCGCGATCAAAATATTCCCTTCAAGCGACTTGCTTAAAATACCCGAGTTAATCACAAACGAAAGTGCGGGATTACGGCACGCACCGTCACCGATCGGCTCTGGCTCACTGATAGTAGGATACGCGTAACAACAGCCGTTTGAACCGACTCCATAATTAACGGGGTCGGGACACTGGTCGGCCTGCGTAAAGCCGCACTGGAGTACCAGTTTTGCGCTGCCGGTGCCCGTGGTCTCCCCGTACGATGCCACAGCGCGAATCTCGGTTTCAATGCGCGCCTCTGCCGCGCCCTCACCCTGCAATTCCTGTTCATGACCCGCGATACTTTGCAATGTGGCGAGCACCACCGGATCGGGCCGGCCGTCGCCATGCTGTGCCGCCTCGCATCGGAATGATTCTCCGATGCCCACCTGCCCATCACCACAGATTGAAGCGTTTGCGTAACGCGGTGATGAACCGCGCAAGAGACAGTTCTCACAGCCGTCGCCGACGGCCGCGTTGCCGTCATCACATTCTTCGCCGAGTTGTGGTTCTGCGACTCCGTTGCCACAGGTCACTACACCAGCGCCACCCGCCAAGAGACAACGGTTTGAACACACGCCTGCTTGGGGCGGATCGCACGCCTCACCGCTTTCCACTACCCCATTGCCGCACAAAGCAAGCGGTGTTGCGCAGGCAGGATAGCGTCCCGCGACGCCAGCGCCTTGGACATCGCACCATGCTTCGGAGATGGGTGTTCCCTCTTTAATACACTCCGACGAACACCCGTCACCGCCGCTCACATTGCCATCATCGCAGTTTTCACCGGGCGCAATATCCCTATTTCCACAGGTAACTTTGGTCACGGATGCGCCCTCTACCAAACATTTCTCGGAACATCCGTCACCCGCGACCACATTTCCGTCATCGCATTGTTCATTTTCATCAACAACCGTGTTGTTACCGCACGTCGGCGCCGCAGTACCGACAAACAAACACCGATCCGTGCACCACGTGCCATTCGGCGGATCGCAATCTTCACCCGCATCAAGACGCGCGTTGCCGCATGCCGATCGCAGTGGCGCCGAACCAGTCAATACACACTGACTCGTGCATCCGCGCACCGGCCGCGCCGACACATCATACTCTTTCAAATCAACCATGGCAGGATCGCTTGCGGTCCACGCCCAGCTCATGTTTGCCGCGTTCAGGAGTTCCGCGCCGCCGTTTGGCCCACAGCCGTTTGCCTCGCCCTGCGCCGATGCGCGGTACCATTTCTGACTGCCGATGGCGCGCACCACGCCCTCCACCGGCTGAACATCCACGGATTTTATTTCGCATGGCGCATCATCGTTGCGTACGCGGAACGTAAAGGATTTCCACAGTATGCTTTGCTCATCTTGCACTACGGGAAAATCATAATCGTCGCTCAACTTTGAGATTGTCACACCATCGCGACTCTCTACTGCGCCTTCAAGCACCACGCGATAAAACCCGCCAGGCACCAGTTGTTCACGGAAAACGAACCGCGCGCGATGCTTGGCAAACGGCGGCAATTCCACGTCGTTTACATCCTCGTATTGAATGCTTTCCACGGCATTTGCAATGCGTCCACCTCCGAGATCGGCTTCAATATCCTCGAATTTGCAGAGTTCATTGCGACATTTATAAACCTTAACGTTCAACGCTGAAAGCGTCTGCGCATCCATCGGAATATTAAATGAAACACCGGCGTCAACATTCACGCACGCCTCCTGGCACTGCGGCCACGCGGCGATAATTTGCGGATCGCCCGGCGACACGAGGAGCGTGCCTGAACCGGTAACCCCCGACGCGATTGCGCTGATAGTAACCGGCGCATCTGATGGTTTTATTGTTTGAACGAATCGCGTAAAGGTGCCGGCGCGTCCTGCCGCGAGCACCTGCGCGATTTCTCCACGCGATGATTCGCTCCACTGCCATTCAAAACGCGCGGGATCAAGCGAGATACAGCTGTTGCCGGCCGCGGTTACGCCCGCGCGATACAACGGGTCCTCCGCACCGGTCAATTCAGGCACCACATTATTATCATCGGTGGTCACCAAAAATCCTAATTCTTTCGCGGTGAACGCCTTTGGCGCCACCTCTACGCCACCTATGGCACACTCTCGATCATTGGTGCGGAATCGAAAACAATACGCCGTGCCGCGCGCGTGACGCTCGCCGCCGCATGCTTCTACCATTGCGGGGTCCTCGCGCATTTCGCCGCCATCACGGCCCGCTTCCGCATCAGGCATCGCAATAAGTCCTTCGGCAACGCGCACTTGATACGTTGCGTTCGGTTCCAAATTCGGCGTGTGCTCGCCAGAAAAACTAAACTCCGCGTGTCCATCGCCATTCGCGATCACGGCGCCCGTGTGTACTTCCGCAAAATCGGTGCACGGTTTATCGCCTTCACCGGAACACTTCTCAAGAATAAAATTGTCTTCGGGGTTGCCGACATCCGCAATGTTGGTGGTAAACGTGCCACGAATCAACGCGTTCACGCACACGGACTGACTATTCTGTTGTCCAACCCACGGCGACGGGCTGGGCAATGGATTGGCGAGCGGACAATTGCGACCACAGCACTCCACCATATCCGGCACGAGCGGAATGTTGCCGGTGGAAAAAATCCACGAATACTCCGCGGTCCGCGCGCCGGCCGCGCACGATTCCTGACAGCTCCCGGTGTAAAATCCTGATTCACAACACGTTTGTCCGGCAATCGGACATTGCTTGCGATTCTCTATACAACTGCCGACAATAAAATCATAGCCGTTACTCTGCGCTTGGTCATCTTTGCGCACCACTTTCACCAGCCCGCTCACCGCACCGGCTGGCACTGCAATGCTGACATGGCGACCCGTTTCCTCCCACACCACGCCCACCGCGCGCACATCTGCCGCCGTCCAACTTGCCACATCTTGCGTGGCATTGGCGTCCCAAAAAATCACATTGCCTGCCGCGCGGCCAAGGTTCTCGCCGTATATATCAATTTTGCCGCCCACGGGTCGCATGTTCGGATCAATTTTACAAATACCAGGCGCCGGTTCGCCGGCAACGGCGATGCCAAAATCAGCGGCATTGCTCGGCACCTGCGCCGCGCCGCGCTTGACCTGTATTTTATACGGTGCCACGCCGCCAGCCGCGGCGCCGAGATCAACTCCGCGCGGCACCTTTACCACAATCATCCTATCATTCCACGTGCCCGCGCCGCATTCAGGCGGAAAATCCGTGGCGGCAAAAAACGTTACGCCACTCGCCCGATGTTCAAACACCGCCACACTGCCCTGTCCGGCCGCGCCGAAACCAGTCCCCGCAATGGTCACATAGGTTCCCATCGGCCCGCGATCCGGACTGACGCTCCCTATGTTTGGCCGGTCTTGTTCACGGAATGCGCGAATTTCAAACGGTAGCGTGTTGCTCTTTTTATCTCCCACCTGCGCGGCAACGCGCACCGCGCCCGCGCCAATATTCGGCACAAATCCAACAATCTCGCCGAGTTGGCCATCGCGATCCTGGTCCCACTTATCCACGCGCGCCGGTTGGTCTGCAAACAGCAAACCGCTCGCGCCACCGTTGCCGAGATTCACGCCGCGCACCGTTACGCGGTCATTAATCAACCCGGACTTCGGGTCAAGGGAACACAGACCCGGCCGCGCCACATCATTGACCGTGAAAACATTTTCAAATTTCGCGCCACGGTCATCGTTCGTGCGGTCTTCATCGCCGCCAGCCGTGCGCACACCAATGACCGCCACTTTATTTGCTTCAAGCCCGGCCGGCACGCTCACCGTAATCGCATCCGGCGACCACTGCGCGCCGCACAAATTTCCCGCCGCAATCGGCTCATTCGCGCTTTTGTAAAACACCACTTGTCCGGCTTGCGCGCCAAAGTATCGGCCTTCTATGGTTACCACCGTCCCTGCCGCGCCAT
This sequence comes from Patescibacteria group bacterium, assembly GCA_038062335.1. Classification (GTDB taxonomy): domain Bacteria; phylum Patescibacteriota; class Patescibacteriia; order Magasanikbacterales; family JBBTXJ01; genus JBBTXJ01. The sequence continues at coordinate 5,536 of JBBTXJ010000121.1, forward strand.
CCGGCGGATTCACGTCCGTAATCACGGGCAACTCCACACAGACGCCCACTTCCGCGCCTGCCGGCACGCGACACACCCCTGCCGCGCAATCCGCATTGCCGCGACACGCCGCGCCAGCGCACGCGCCGCAAAACTCGCCGCCGCAATCAGGGCCTTTTTCATCAGCATCCTGCTTTCGATTGAAACAGTGCGCCGGCCGCGGAATGAGCCGCACCGGTTCTGACACCGTAACATGCCCGTCAACATCGCGCGCCTGCACACTCACCTGCACGGGCTCGCGCGCGCGATACACATTTTTATCAATGTCCCAGACGAACGTATCCGTCACATCCGTGCCGCCGCCCGCATCGCTTGCGTACACCATCTGGTCATTCAACGAATACTGCAGGGTATCCACGCCGAATCCATCGCGCGCCCGCACGCGAATTTCCGCAGTGCCGCCGAGCGGAACGGATTCGCCGCTTTGATAATTCACGATGGCCACCGTCGGCGCGTCGTTATCAAACTGATCGCCCGTGATAAACACGCGCTTGCAGTTAAACGCATCGCCCGCCAGCGGACAATACAATGACCGTCCGCCGCCGCTTTTAATAGTGGTGGTGAGTTCAACCGTGTATGAAACGTTTCCCTCAAAACATTCAAGCGTCGCCTCATTCGGCGCCGGACAGGGACCGGTTGGTTTCAAATGTAATTCAAGCGCGTTTGCCTGCACGAGTTCCACCGCCACCTGCGCCTTGGCGCGGTCATCGGTTTTGTACACCTTTATATTCTCGCCCGGTTTCAATGACGCTGGATCATACGCCACCGCGCGGCCGCGCTCGCTAAACGTAATTTTCACGAGCACATTCTGTATGCGTTGCTGGCCTTTGGGATTGATTTTCGCGACAAAATTATTGCCGGCGCACGGGGGGTTCGCACAGCCGCGACCGCCGAATCCGCCGCCCCCGCCCTCTCCGCCCGCGTCGCCTTCAGAAACGCCCGTGGTGGCCTCGGTTAAACTCTTCATCACAAAACTCGTAATCGCGTACGCGCTCAAAATAATCGCCAGCCCGATCACGCCGTTCATCAAAATCTTTTTCGCGAGCGCCACTTTTTTGTCATCGCCGCCCGCGGTCATCCACACCACGCCGCCGGCAATCACAATGACTAGGGCGATGATGCCCAGCACGCTCAAAGCAATCTTGATAATCCGCGCGATGGTAATGCGGATGTCGGTGCCGGAAAGCCCGGTTGCCTCGCCGTAATAGAGACCCAAATCTTGCGCCGTAACTTGATCGCCAGCGATTTCGCCGGCCGCGGGCTGTTGCGCGAAGACGGTAGACGGCGCCAACGCAAACACCACCATCGTAAGTCCGATGACCGCGAGTATTTTCCGTAATGCGTTGTGGTGCTTTGTGTTCATGTTTCTTTTGTCATCCCGAGCGAGCGTTTTTTTATGTCATCCCGAGCGACCCGCCGCGGGGAGTCGAGAGATCTAATCCGATTAGATCTCTCCACTCACTTCGCAGGGCTCCGTTCGGTCGAGATGACAGTTACAGTGTCAGATTTTCCTCGCATCCCTCCGGACCTGCCGGCCGCGCGCCCTGTACGTCGCGTCGCAAACTGCAACAGGACGGATTGTCATTCCCGAGCGCCTCACAGCCCGGCCCAATCGCGGGATAATAACAATTCTGCGACGCATCCTGAATGGTGTGCGGCACGCGGGGCGCATAATACGTATTTTCCGTAAACGGCAGAGCTGGCACGATCATCAGTTTTGTTCCACCGCGGCCATTTGCGAGCTCCTCTTCGCTCATCCGCGTGGTAAATCCAACCGGCGGCGCGTCTTCTTGCGCGTCAAACTTAACATTGTCCACGAGGGTCGCGTAGCTCATTTCCTCATCAAACTGCGTTTCAACCAGCATATTTAGGTCAACGCCGCCGGTAACGGGCGTTGCAAGCGGATTCACGCTCATGATTTTCGGCGAGGATACATCCACCTTATTGGTGGTTCTAAATTGCCAGAAATAGTTGTCTGGCGCGAATTTACCGGCTGCGATGGCAGGCGGGCCGCTCGCGGTTCCATCTTTCTCCGTGCCGTTTTCACCGCCGCCATCCAGTGAGTTGCCGCTGGTGTCCATGAGCCCCGAACCTGGCAGACCCGTGGGTTTTTCAGGACGCAACAACGCGGCCGCCTCAAGCAGAACTTTTATCGCGGCGTCGCGCGGCAAACATCGCTTCTCTTCGCCGCACGCATTCTGCCCGCACGCTTCTTCCGGAATGAATGTTACGGAACGATATTCATTCAACGCGCGGAAGCGGCCTTTCACTTCGGTGAGCGACCCATCGGCTTTCGGCACCCACACGCTGATAAAATGCGATGCATCGGTGTCCACATCCAAACCCACCGGACTCATTGATTCAGAAAACGTAAGTTGCACCACTCTGTCAGGGCCTGCTTCGCCGCTTGGCGATACGCGCACTACGAACGGCGGCGTATCATCCACCTGACCATTGGTGGAAAATGACCATTCATACGTGGCGTTGAGTCCGCCAAACGCATCCGTCCCGTTCGCGCGTTTTATTTTTTCCAGTTTCACCGTGTACTTCGCTTCTTCATTCGCGGCGCCGAGATAATCGCGTGGAATGTAAGTGATAGTACGACCCTCGCCCGCGGCGAAAGCATCAACTGCATCCAGCACAATGCCTTGCGCCAATTCCTGCGCTTTTGCGATTTTCACGGTGTCGGTGTTGATGGAATCGCACTGGTCGTTCACGCAATCGCCAAACGTGCCGTTGCCGTTGGTATCTTTAATAAGAGAATCCAATTTCATCGGTTCGCGGAACGTGATGATGATTTGCGTGTTGCGCGGAATGTTCTTGGCGCCGCGACCCGGATAATGATCTTGAATCACAGTGCCGAGATGCCGACTGCCGGCGTACGCGCGGAGCCGCCCTGCGGCATCGCCGCCCGCGCCATCGCCATCCAGTCCGCCAACGCCCGTGGTGGCATCCGTCAAACTCTTCATGATGAAACTCGTAATCGCAAATGCGCTCAAAATAATCGCCAGCCCAATCGCGCCATTGGTGAGCACTTTTTTCGCGAGCAGGACTTTCTTTTCATCGCCGCCGGCCGTCATCCAAATCACACCGCCCCCAATCACAATGACTACGGCGATAATGCCCAGCAATCCCAGTACAATCCTAATGATACGCGCGATAGTGATGCGTATGTCGGTGGTGCCGAGGCCGGTTGCTTCGCCGTAAAACAGACCGAGGTCCTGTGCCGTAATCGCATCCGCGCGCAACTCACCCGGCGCCGGCCCTGCTGGCGCATCTTGGGCAAATACAACGTGCGGCGCGAGCAACGAAAAAATCGCGAACACGCCAAGCGCCGCAATTATTATGCGATAATACAAAACACCCCTTTGCTTCTCTGCTACCGCAAAATGCATGTACGCATAGTATACACTATTTCGCGGTGCTTTAGGATGTGGACAGATACAAAACAAAACTCCGCCCGAGTGGGCGGAATTTTTTGTCATTGCGAGCGATTTGTTGTCATTGCGAGGAGTCCCGCCTCGGGACGACGAAGCAATCCCGTTGATTGCCGTTATGCGTACGGGATTGCTTCGTCGCTTCACCCCGGGGCCTGCGCTCGCTCGGCCCGTCAGGGACCCTCGCAATGACTATTTCAACACAGCTTCAACCCGCGCTTTCACGCGGCCGCCGTCAGCCTGACCCGCGACTTTTTTCATCACCGCGCCCATGACGCGGCCGAAGTCACGCGGCTCGGGCATCTCTTTCAAAACATCCTGTACGAGAGCGTCAATCGCGACATCATCCATTTCTGCCGGAAGATACGCAGACACGAGCGCGATTTCACGCTGAACACTGTCAACCATATCCTGCCGCCCGCCGCGCTCAAAATCCACCAGCGCATCCTCTTGCTGTTTTTTGTAACGCTTTACAATCGTCATGACAAACGCGTCATCCGGTTCCGTATCGCGCGTCATCGCCGCGATGCGCTCATTTTCAATCGCGGTTTTCAGCATGCGCAAAACAGACAGGCGCTCTGCCTCTTTTGCTTTCATGGCGGCCATGAGATCGGAGAGAATTTCTTGGTAGAGAGACATATTACGCTCGCTCCATCTGATCCTCCGGCAATCGTCCAACTTTCTTCAGATACTCCATCTTCTCGGTAATTTGCACGCGACGAAGAGCACTCTTGCGGCGCATGTTCCTGCTTTTCGGCGTCTCAAAAAACCGCACTTTTTTTACTTGCAGAATTTTGCCGCTCGCCTGCCAGCGCTTTTTTGTACGGCGCATGAAGGCCTCAAAGCTTTCGTTTGGTTTTCGCAATGTTCCAGACATAGGCACCTCGCTTTCTATAACATTTTCTTCAGATACGGCACTATCTTGTTGGAATCAATCATCTCCTGGGCGCCGGATTCCATATCGCGGATAATGATGGTGCCGTCCATCATTTCCTTCTGGCCCAGGATGAGGGTATAGCGTACCTTATGTTTGTCGGCTATGTCAAGTTGGGCCTTCAGGGAAGTCTTTGAAAGATTAAACCCGACGCGCATTCCCTCAAGACGGAGTTGCTGTAAAAGTGACAGGGCTTTCCGCCGCGCACCCTGACCCAAATGGGCCACGAACACCGATGGCGGCTTTGGTTCGAAGTCTTCCGGCCGCTTTTTTAGCTCCGTCACGATGCGCTCCATGCCGAGACCGAAACCAACGGCTGGCGTAGGCCGGCCACCCATCTGTTCAACCAGCAAATCATACCGGCCACCGCCGCCGAGCGCGCTTTGCGCGGCTTCTTTTTCGGCTTCTTTTTCCGGTTTTTCCTCTTCTGGTTTTTCTTCTATTTTTTCTACCACCTCGCCTATCTCGCCCGCTTGTTCTATCACCTCGGCCGCCTCGCCTTTTTCTTCCTCTTTTTCCTTCACCGTAACTTTCGCGTACAACTCAAACACCGTGTGCGTGTAATAATCCAATCCGCGCACGAGGAACGGGTCAAGCGCGTACGGAATTTGTAACTCGTCCAAATCTTCCAGCAACTCCATGAAGAATTTTTTGGATGATTCGGACAACCAGTCAACAATCTGTGGCGCCTCTTCGCGCAGGGGGCGGCAACTCTCTTCTTTACAATCCAACAGACGCAACGGATTTTTTATCATTCGTTTTTTACAATCCTCGCACAAATAACTGCGTTTCGCACGGTAATATCCCACGAGTTCCATGACATACCGCGCGCGATCTTCCGGCGTGCCGATGCTGTTAATGCGCACTTCCGCGTTGATGCCGAGGTCAGACAATAATGAATATGCCGTAGCAATGAGGTGCGCGTCGGCGCTCGGGGAAGCGTCGCCAAACAATTCAAACCCCACCTGATGATGTTCGCGATAGCGCCCTTTCTGCGGCCGTTCATGACGAAACATGGAACCCCAGTACCACAACTTCACGGGTTGGGGCAAATTCAACATGCCGTGCTGGATGTATGCGCGTACCACACCAGCCGTGCCTTCAGGACGGATCGCCACTTTTTGGAGATCGCGGTCCTCAAATACATACATTTCTTTTTCCACAATATCGGTGCCGCGACCGATGGAACGAATATACAGCCGCGCGTCTTCCAAAAGCGGCGTCTGCATCCAGCCGAAATCGTAAAATTGCGCGAGACGTTGCGCGTGGTCCAAGAGCGCGTACCAATACTGCTGTTCTTTCGGCAAAATATCCTTCATGCCGCGTATGGCCTGAAGTCCTTCGTGTTTTTGTTTTGGTTCTTCCGCGCCCACCACCTCTTTCTCCACTGGAGCAGGCCCTACTTCGCCCTTCGGGCTACGAAGGGCTGGCGCTGGTTTTGGCGCCGGTTTCTTCGGCGCAAAAATAACGCGCGCCTTTTTCTTTGGCTTTGGCGCGCTTTTCTTTGCCGCGGGCTTTTTCTTTTTTATCGCTTTCTTTTTGGAAGGCATACTTAAATATTATATTCCGGCACCGGAAATCTCTGCGCGCGATCAAACGGCCAGCCGCGAAGCAGGACTTTACCCACCACCAACGAACGCTTCAGCGGCCCAAACATGCGCGAATCGAAACTGGCATCGCGATTATCTCCCATCACATACAACTCATCAAGACCCAGCGTGATATCCACGGCTCCCGGAGTAAATTCGCGGCTCGGGAGATAATCCTCTTCCAACGCGGTTCCGGCTGGATTTTTATCTGTCGTAATCCGGACTTTTCCGTCATTCACGATAATGTGCTCGCCCGGCAATCCGATGACGCGCTTTAAAAAAAATTCTTCGTTTTTATGAGGGTTGCGCGTCACCACGATGTCGCCGCGTTGCGGTTCTTTGAACCGATAGCTAATTTCGTCAATAATCAGGTATTCGTTTTCGTAAAAGTTCGGCACCATGGAAGCGCCATGCACGATGAACGGTTTGAATATAAAATAGCGCACCGCGCCGATGGTAATCGCCGCGAGCACCGCAATCTTCACGAACTCCAGAATCACCACCCCGGCGCCCTTAAACCACTCGCGGGGCGATTCCGGCGTGTCGCCTTCCAATTCGGCAATATCGTTAGAATGAGGCATTTTAGCCATATCGAAGGCCAGTATACCATGCCAAAAAGGGGTGGTCAAGTGTGGGCGGCACAAGGATCGGACTTGTGACCTCTTCGATGTCAACGAAGCGCTCTACCACTGAGCTAGCCGCCCCTATTTTTGTTTTACCAATGCCACGCAATACGCCACGCACTTTTTTACAAACCGCGTGATGGGCTGATGCACATTGCGCAACGCCAGCGTAGCGCCCGCGATACTCCCCAACAAATTTAACAACAAATCATTCGGCGTGTCAAGCATATCACCCAAACGATTATTCTTCAAAATCACCGTCTCCGCGTATTCCTCTAGTTCATAAAACACCCCGAACAGTGTGGCAAACGCCGCCACAATCAACAGTTGCATCGCAAACGAAAGGTGCGGTTGAACGGAGATATCCGGCAAGATGTTTGCCGCGCGGAGCACAATGACCACCGCGATTGCCACCGACACGCCGCCTAAGAAATGCGCAAGTTGATCGTACCACGGAAAAGTTTCGTACCACCTGAATAGGTCGCCGAGAAGGTCAATCATGAGCGACAGAACAATCACAAATAACAGCCACCCTTTGCGATACGCGTGAAGCTCACCCAGTTTCCGCCACAAAAATTCCACAATCGCCCAGAGCACGGCGGCCGTCACGATGAGCCCGAACCAGCTGAAGGTGAGCGTGAATCGTAGAATACCGGCCCAGTTCGCAAACTCAAACAACAACACCGCGGCGAATAGCGCGCGGAGAAGATACAGCATCCATCGGTGAGAGGTTGTCATGGTGAAACATCCAAATAATTCTTTCCGGTTTTGTGGCATTGAACGGCCAACTTGCACATTTCAAACATCGGTTGAGGCAAGTTGTCCATATCATACCAACCCCACGATTCTGATTTATCCGGCTCAAGAACTTTCGCCTCGCCACTTTGCCAATCAGCCACAAGACCGATATGTGTATAGTGCTTCGGCGCGTACTTCGTTACATTTGCCAAATATTGAAAACGGATATTTTCAATTTCAATTCCGCACTCCTCGCTTACTTCACGCTGGGCACAACCCGCAAAGGACTCCATATATTCCAAATGGCCGCCGGGGAAAGCGTCCTCGCCCTCGCCGTGCGAACCTTTGCGTT
>JBBTXJ010000122.1:0-1770 GCA_038062335.1 Patescibacteria group bacterium
GACCTCGTGAAAATTTGCATGAAAGAAGAAGGGTTTCCCGGATCAGGTCAGGGACAGGCCTCGGGCGTCAAATCATTTCCGGGCGCTGGGGTGGTGCACGGGATTATCAGTTTTTCAATCAATGCCGATATTTCAATTGACGAAGTGCTTGATGGAAAATATCCGCAGTACGAAAAATTTTCCGAGACGTTCAAATTGGGCGCGGACCGCTATCGCGAGAAAAAACGCACGGCGCAGGTGATGGATTTTGATGATTTGTTATCCGGTGTGGTGACCCTGCTCCAAAAAAATCCGCGCATCCAACAAAAATACGCGGAACAGTTTCAGTATGTGTTGGTGGACGAGTATCAGGACACAAACGCCCTGCAATCGCGGTTTGTTGACCTCCTCGCAAGCACGCACAAAAACGTGCTCGTGGTGGGCGATGACGCGCAAAGCATCTATTCCTTCCGCGCCGCGGACATTAATAACATTTTGAGTTTTGAAAAGCGTTATCAAAACACAAAAATTTTTAAACTGCAAATAAACTATCGTTCCTCGCCGGAAATTTTGTCGCTGGCAAACGAGATTATCAAACAAAACAAAAAGCAGTACACAAAAAAATTGCAGAGCGTGCGTGACGGCGCGGCCAAACCGGAATACCTCACGCATACCGATACCGCAGAAGAGGCAATCGCGATTGGGCAACATATTGCGGACCTTGCCGCGGGCGGAACACCGCGCAACGAAATGGTGGTACTCTTTCGCTCGTCGTTTCATTCGCAGGAATTGGAACTGGAGCTTGCCAAACGCAACATTCCGTATGATTATCGCGGCGGCCAGCGGTTTTTTGAACGCGCGCACGTGAAAGATGTACTGGCGTATTTACGGCTCGCGCACAATCCAAAGGATATCATGGCGTGGATGCGCGTGCTCTCTATGTATAGCGGCATTGGGTCAAAGACGGCCGAGAAAATTATTGAACGCGTGGTGGCGCTGGATGAATTGTCCACGTTAGATACAGAAGCGGTGTCAGCCGGCCTTGATGCGCGCGCGAACATCGGTTGGCAAAAATTTGCGCGTGATGTGGCACGTCTGCGCGATGTGGAAGACAAGGCGCCGGCAAAACTGATTCGCGCAGTTCTCGATTCATCCTATATCGAGATGCTTGAACAGGAGCATGAGAATCATCGTGAGCGCAAGGAAGACCTTGAACAAATAGCGCGATTTGCGGAGCGTGCAGACAATCTTGGTGATTTTTTGGGCGAGACGACGCTCACCGAATCCCATTCCGCCCGGCTTAGCCGAGACACAGCTACCGAAAACGAACCGCGCGTGGTGCTTTCTACCATTCATCAAGCAAAAGGGTTGGAATGGGATGTGGTGTTTATTCTCCGCATGGCCGCGGGCGCGTTTCCCAATGAGCGCGCGATTTTTTCCGCAGAAGAACTGGAGGAGGAGCGTCGGTTGTTTTATGTGGCTTCCACCCGCGCCCGCCGCGAGCTCTTCATCAGTTTCCCCATGATGGTAACCGGCAGGGAAAACAGTTATTTGTTACAACCATCGCCGTTTATCACGGAGTTGCCGGAGGATGTGTTTAAGGAAGTTGACCAAGACGAACCGCGGTATGTAACGGAAGGGCAGGATGACAATGCTAAAAAGCCCTATTGGGCGCGGGAGTTTCTGAAGAGTGTTGACGAGTTGTAGCGGATTATGGTATAACACAGTGCAAATACTCATATGACTTTTATGCAATTTTCCGGCGTCAAAGAAAAAACACTCGTACTCTTG
>JBBTXJ010000123.1:0-1507 GCA_038062335.1 Patescibacteria group bacterium
CGGCGCCGGTTTTTCGCACTGGCGAACAAACGAATAATACTCAAGTTTTTCACCCGCCTCCACATTGACAAATTGGTCACACCCTAATTCCGCGCCACTGCATTGTTGCGCGGTTTCCGGAATAAAGTAGAGCGGGAATTTGGCGCGCTCAAACGTAACGGGCATTTGTTTGTACGTGCTGTAGCCCACACATTCGTTTGCACACTTATCGCCTGCGCTTGCAATCGCGGGAATGGCGGGATCGTCATTTTCCGGCGTGTAGCGCGTACAGCCCACTTCGTCTTTCGCGCAGATCGGCGCGTAATCTTTACATTCGGTGCGCGGTTTCAACTTTGCGAGGTCTGCCAGTTTTTCCGGCCAGTCAATAACATCCAAGGTCTCTGAATTTGCGTCATAACAGCCGAGGTACATCGGAGCTTTTTTAAGATACGCGCTCGCGCCGTCCTGTCGGATAAATTGCGTACAGCCCGGCTGGGTGCACGCGGCAGCTTTCCCGTTGAAATACATGTTGGGGCTTGGCATCCAATCGTACTTTCCATGCTCGTCAGCATCGAGCGATTGTGTGGTTGAGTATCTCCGGCACCCAACATCCTGTTCCGTGCACGTGGCAAAATCCACGGTACGTGAAAGATATGAGGCCTTTGGCGTTGCGCCAGGACTCACTCCCGTGTAGGTAGTGCAGGTGGAAAACTGCGCGGGGCACGAGTCGCCGTTCAAACGCCAGATATTTTTCTCACGAACACAATATCCCCACGGACTTTCGCAGGAACCTTTGCCGTCATCTTGGAGACAGGTTGGTTTGTCTACGCAGATGGAGTGGCGAATGTTGGAATCCTGCATTGCGAGCATCGGCCCGGGCACTTCCGCTTTACAACGGGTGAGCGGCGCTTTGAGGAGCCAGTTGGGGTCAATGAGGTGGCAAAATGGTTTAGCGTCATCACGAATGCCCTGCGCATTACACTCGTTAAATCCTGCCATCACCTCGCCAAGCGTCCATGCGCTCTCGCGTGGCGATAAGGCAGACGCAATTTCAAAACCGAGCGGGAGGATACGCGCCTGACGTAATTTTGCGATATTCGCGTGACAATACGCCTGATTTCGACAATCCACATTCGTGTTCAACCCAACATCAGATGGAGAAACCAGCTTCCAATTCTTTTTCAACAACTCTTTCTCCATTGCCTGCTTTATAGTGAGCGGATCCCCGGACTCCGCGCTCCGCACCGCTTGTTCAAAATCCGTATCAATTACACATTCATCCGGACGGCGATTGATGTCTCCACCCTCGGAAGCACACGAAACAAATTGCGAAAGAATATCATACAGTCCCGCGTCTCGTACTGAAATCGTCTTGGTCAACAGCGATGTTACCTGTGGCGATACGCCTATCGTAGAACCGGCGCCGGGATCATAAAGCGCGCCGCCGCCACTCTCACCACCCGCTGATCCCTGCTTCGCCTTAAATAATCCATCCATCACGTTAGTTCCAAATCGCGACAAAAACGTA
>JBBTXJ010000124.1:0-1290 GCA_038062335.1 Patescibacteria group bacterium
AAAAATGGGAAAAGGGCGGATTTTTTAAACCCGGTAAAAAGGGGAAGCCGTTTTCCATCATCATGCCGCCGCCGAACGCCAACGGCTCGCTCCATATTGGCCATGCCGTTTTTGTGACGCTTCAGGATATCATGACGCGGTATCATCGCATGCGCGGCGAGAAAACGCTCTGGCTTCCCGGCGCGGATCATGCGGGATTTGAAACGCAAGTGGTGTATGAGAAAAAATTAGAAAAAGAGGGGCGCACGCGGTTTGGGATGGATCGCGAAAAACTCTGGAAAGAAATTTGGGATTTCACACAGGCCAATAAAAAACACATGGAGGATCAGTTACGGATGCTTGGCGCGTCGTGCGATTGGTCGCGCGAACAATTCACGTTGGATCCGCACATTATTAAAACGGTATATGCCACGTTTAAGCGATTGTACGATGACGGGCTCGTCTATCGCGCGGATCGCATGGTGAACTGGTGTGTGAAACACCAGACATCGCTTTCGGATTTGGAAGTGGGCCACCCAGAACAAACCGACGCGCTCTATTATTTAAAGTACGGGCCGCTCACGGTTGCAACCGTGCGTCCGGAACCTATCGCGGCTGATGTCGCGGTTGCGGTGCATCCGAATGACAAACGATACAAAAAACTCATCGGCACGATGGCGCGCATTCCTTTATATAACAAAGAAATACCGATTATCGCCGATGCGAGTGTGGATCCGACATTCGGCACCGGCGCCGTGAAAGTAACACCGAGTGTTGACCCGAATGACTTTGAACTCGCGCAAAAACACGGGTTGCCCATTATCCCGATTGTTGACCAATACGGCAAAATGATGGAGGCGGCGGGAAAGTACGCGGGCATGAGCGTGATGGACGCGCGCAAAGCGATTGTTGAAGATTTAAAAGCGGCCGGCGCGGTGGAAAAAATTGACGAGCAGTACGCGCACCGCGTGTCCGTGTGTTACAAATGCCATCGGATTTTGGAACCGCGTATTTTGCCGCAATGGTATGTCGCGATGACGAAAAAACCAAAACGCGGCGGATTATCTTTGCGCGATGCGGCGGTTGCGGCCGTGAAAAAGAAACAGGTGGTGTTTGTGCCGAAGCGTATGGAAAAGATTTTCATGCATTGGATGAAAAATTTGCGCGATTGGAATATCTCGCGGCAGATTGTGTGGGGGATTCGGATTCCGGTGTGGTATAAAGATGACGCCGTGCGCGTGAGTGAAAAATCTCTGGGAAAAGGTTGGGAACAAGAGAAGAATACTTGTTTCGGATCTGGCTGGAAAAAGT
>JBBTXJ010000124.1:1300-2568 GCA_038062335.1 Patescibacteria group bacterium
AGAGACCGATGTTTTTGACACATGGTTTTCATCGGGGCAGTGGCCGTTCGCCACGCTTGGGTATCCAAAAAATAAGGATTTCAAAACTTTTTATCCGACATCGGTCATGGAAACCGGCTGGGATATTCTGTTTTTTTGGGTTGCGCGCATGACGATGCTCGGTTTGTATGCAACGGGAAAGCCGCCGTTTAAACATGTGTATTTGCACGGGCTCGTGCGGGACAAGGATCGCCAGAAAATGTCAAAATCCAAAGGCAATGTGATTGACCCGCTCGGTGTGGTGGAGCAATACGGCGCGGACGCGCTCCGCATGGCGCTTACTGTCGGCAACACGCCCGGAAATGACATCGTTATTTCGGAAGAAAAAATAAAGGGCTATCGCAATTTTGCGAATAAAATCTGGAACATCAGCCGGTTTGTGCTGATGAATTGCGACAGTGATGTCATCCTGAGCGAGTCGCGCCGCGCGGCGAGTCGAAGGATCTCATGGAGCAGGGAATCGAAGATCACCTTGAAACACCTGGACGCCATCACCAAAAAAGTCACCAAACACATTGACGCGTTTAAATTCTACCAAGCCGCCGATGACCTCTATCATTATGTCTGGCACGAATTTGCGGATAAGGTGATTGAGCAGCAAAAAGCGCGTCTCGCGGATCAAAAAACGCAGCATGAAGCACAGGCGCTTCTTCTGCGTATGCTCGTGGATATTTTGCGTCTTCTCCATCCGTTCATGCCGTATGTGACAGAAGCAATCTGGACAGAAATGCCTATTAAAAATAAAAAGATGTTGATTGTTGAGGAGTGGCCACGATGATAGATTTCAAATCCGAACTCAACGAAGAGCAATACCGGGTTGTCACGGAAGGTGACGGCCCGTGTTTGGTTTTGGCGGGCACCGGTTCCGGCAAAACGCGCGCGATTACGTATCGCGTGGCGTATCTTTTGGAAAAGGGCGTGGCGCCGGAGCGGATTTTGCTTTTGACGTTCACGAACAGGGCGGCGGATGAGATGTCGCGGAGGGTGATGTCATTGCGAGCGAGCTCTGCGAGCGACGAAGCAATCTCTGGAGGTGACAACAACGGGATTGCTTCGGGCCGACAAGTCGGCCCTCGCAATGACAATGCGGGGATTTGGGGCGGGACGTTTCACAAAATCGGTTTACGCATCTTGCGGCAGTACGCGGAGTTGCTCGGTTATCGCCACGATTTTTCCATTCTTGACGCGGAAGACAGTAAAGACCTCGTGAAAATTTGCATGAAAGAAGA
>JBBTXJ010000125.1:0-3404 GCA_038062335.1 Patescibacteria group bacterium
CAAAAATTCGTTCTCTCCATCCTCGGCGTGGTCGCCAGCGCGGCTGTCATCACGGCGCCTTCATGGTTCATGCGGAGCCGCCTGCCACAGGATCAATTTTCCGTTGATGGAACCGGCCGCGTGTTTGCACCGCCGAACATCGCGGAAATAACGCTCGGCGTGCACACGGAAAAAGCGCAAACCGCCGAAGCCGCCACCAAAGAAAATGTGGAAAAAATGAATCGCGTGATTGAAGCAGTCAAAAAGGCGGGCGTTGAAACCAAAGATATTAAAACGACTGATTACCAACTGTACGCCGATTATAACTACCCGCAGGATAGCGGACGGGAACTTTCGGGCTGGAATTTATCCCAACGTGTGCGCGTCAAAATTCGCAAATTGGATAGTATTGGCGACGTGATTGCAAAAGCAACCGCCGCGGGCGCCAACCAAACAGAAAACATCTCCTTCACCATTGACGATGAAGAGGTGCTCAAAAAACAAGCGCGCGGCGAGGCCATAGAAAAAGCAAAAGCAAAAGCCGAGGAATTATCCAAAGCCGCGGGAATCAAATTGGGTAAGGTGATTAACGTCTACGAAAGTTACAGCCAGCCGCCCATCACACTCGACTATTATAAAGGAGAAGGCATGGGCGGTGGTGGCGGTATTCCCGCGCCCTCACTCCAACCTGGTGAAAATGAAATTGTGGTAAACGTGACGATGGTGTATAAAGTGAAATAGTTACACTATACTATATTTCCCGTTACGCTGTGCAATAAATCCTTCGGCTTGCAATTGTGTGGTGATGCGCCACACTCGAAAAAAAATAAAGGCAGCCTTGGATACTGCCTGAACCACATCACCGCAGCGGAAACCGCGACGAGCGCATCGTGGCTCACATTAACGATATACTTGATTATGCGTACCAACCGACAACATCAGCACCACCGCATAATGATCATATTCTTCAAAAACGACGCGAAAACTAGCGGTAACTGAAAAAGCTCGCTTGCCGAGCAGCGCCCCCTTGAGCGGATGGTTACGTAAAAGCGGATCGTGCGGATCGTGAACAAAACGAGCAATGGCGGCAATCGTTTTGGTCTTCAGCATTGGCGACAAACTCTGAAACTGTTTCTCAAAATGACGATGGTATACAATTTTCACAGTCGCTTAAGATAAGCAAGGGCGTCTTTTGCGGTCATAGGTCGCGTGATATTCTTTCCGCGCCGCGCTTCAGCGGAAGCTTCAAGAATGAGTAGTTCTTCGGACGGCGTGAGGCCATTTCCAGTCATGAGTGGTATAGGAATGCTTTTTGTGATGGCGATGCGTTTCAAATACACGCGCACGGCGGAGCTCATATCAAGCCCAAGATCACCGAGCACTTTCTGGGCGGCGCGTTTAGTTTTGGCATCAATACGAACTTGAAGGGTGGTCATATATGGATAGTATATAAAATTGTAATGACAATGTCAATACCTATTTTTAAACCGCCGGAACATCATTTGTTTCCATGTCGATTCATACTGGTGGGCGCGCTTGGGATCGAACCAAGAACCACGAAGGTATAAGCTTCGCGCTCTACCATTGAGCTACGCGCCCACCTTACTGTAGCACCCTTTTGGCATTTTTTCAAGGGGTGCTATACTGGCCCTAATACCTATGAACGCATCCTTCGAAATCATTGAATCCCAGGCCGGACAGCGGCTGGACAAATTTTTAAGCGAGCAATGCGAAACATCGCGCGCGCAGGTGCAAAAATGGATAAAACTGGGCGGGGTGACCGTAAATGACAAACTCACGGGCGTTCCCCATTATCTCCTCCGCACCGGCGATCACGTGAATGCGGCGTCTATTGCTCAACCGGAAGCAGTGCCGGATACTGCGCAAAAGCGCCCCGAGGCGTTGCATCCTGTTGTAATTGCAGAAGAACCGGAATATCTCGTCATTGAAAAACCTGCCGGTCTTTTGGCGCACCCCACCGAACTCCATGAAAAACACACTCTCGCCGACTGGATCCGCGAACGCTACCCGGAATGCGCCGCCATCGGCGATAAGCCGGACGAACGCCCGGGCATCGTGCATCGTTTGGACAAAGACGCGTCCGGTCTCATGGTGATTACGCGCACGCAAACCATGTTTGAGCATCTGAAACGTCAATTCATGCGGCACGAAATCTATAAAGAATACTACGCGCTCGTGCATGATGTGCCGCCGCTTGAGGCGGGCACCATAGATTTCCCCATCATGCGCAGCACTCAAGAGGCGCGTATGTCCGCGCGGCCCATTTCGCAGGGCGGAAAACCGGCCGTTACGGAGTATGAGTTAATGGAACGATACACCAATGCCACCTTAGTGCGCGTGACGCCAAAAACCGGCCGCACACACCAGATTCGCGTGCACTTTTTTGCGCTGGGGTATCCGCTCGTCGGTGACCCGCTCTACTTTAATAAAAAAGACAAAAGAAAATTGGACACCGCGCTCGGCCGTTTATTTTTACACGCCACGAAATTACGATTTACGAATCTCGCGGACGAAACCGTAGAATACGAAAGCGGATTGCCCGAGGAGTTGAAAAATTTTTTGAAGACATTAAAAGTAAAACATTAGGTCAGAAATTTACTGGATGCCGGATCGCGGCGTCCGGCATGACACGTATATGATCATCACCATCTCCGGTCTGCCCGGATCCGGAAAATCCACCGTCGGCAAGAGGTTGGCCAAACAGCTCGGCTATCGTTTTTATTCCATAGGCGACCTCCGCGGCAAAATGGCGATGGAACGCGGCATGAGCATTGCTGCATTAAACAAATTGGGTGAATCCGAAGCGTGGACCGATCAAGAAGTGGATGAATACCAGAAAAAACTCGCGCACACCGAAGACAATTTTGTGATAGACGGCCGGCTTTCGTGGCATTTCATTCCGCAATCGTTCAAGGTGTTCCTCACCGTGGACGTGGAGGAAGGCGCGCGGCGGATTTTCAGAAAACAGCGGCCCGATGAGCCCCCGGTACAATCCGTTGAAGAAATGGTGACCGCGAACCGCGCGCGAATCGCATCGGACAACACGCGCTACCAAAAATGGTATGGCATCCAGTTTAATGACCCGAAAAATTACGATGTGGTTATTGACACCACCCGCGGCGGCCAAAAACAGGTGATGAAGAAGATCCTGGCCCGCCTCTCTTGACAGCCAAACGCCCTTCAGGTAGACTAGTTCCCGTATGGCAGAAACATCAAAACTCCCCGAAATCCGCCCCGGCATGGTGGTTCGCGTACACCAGAAAATCAAGGATATTGGTAAAAAGGGTGAAGAGAAAGAACGTATCCAGATTTTTGAAGGTATGGTGCTTGCCGTCCGTCACGGCAACGAAACCGGTGCGACCTTTACGGTCCGCAAGATATCTGAAGGCATCGGGGTTGAAAAA
>JBBTXJ010000125.1:3414-3831 GCA_038062335.1 Patescibacteria group bacterium
TTTCCGAAATTATCGCCCGTGATTGACCGCGTGGAAGTGGTGAAAGTACTCAAAGTTCGCCGCGCGAAACTCAATTACCTAAAGAACCGGAAATTCAAACGAAAACTCAAGGAGAAAGCACTTCCTTTAAATACTTCCCAGTAAGACTCTTAGACACTTTCATCACGTCGTTCGGCGTGCCCGCGGCCACCATTTCACCGCCACACTTGCCACCTTCAGGGCCAAGATCTAAAATCCAATCCGCGCACTTGATTACGTCAATATTATGCTCGATGATAATCACGGTGTTCCCCTTGTCCACCAGCGCGTTCAACACATGAAGGAGCCGCTTGATATCGTCAAAATGCAAACCAGTGGTCGGCTCATCCAAAATGTAAAGCGTCTTGCCCGTAGCGCGCCGCGACAATTCCGTTGCCA
>JBBTXJ010000126.1:0-3045 GCA_038062335.1 Patescibacteria group bacterium
TGGAACCCGTAAACTGTTGAAGCATAAGCGGCAGAACGGCGATAAGGCCCAAAAATAACCCGCCAAACAACAGAATGCGATTGGTAATGTGGCCCAAATACCGCGCGGTTTCAGTCCCCGGCCGAATGCCCGGCACAAACGCGCCTTGTTTTTGCAGATTTTCCGCCACCTGTTCCGGATGGAAAATAACACTCGTATAAAAATACGTAAATCCAAACACAAGCGCAAAATACGCGATGCCGTAAAACGCCTGGTCCTGAAACACGCGAATAATCCCGTTGGCCGCGTTCACAATCCATTCGCTCTTCGCACGGACAAAAAACTGCGCCATCATGGGCGGGAATAGAATCACGGAAATAGCGAAGATAATCGGAATCACGCCGCCCATGTTCACGCGGAGCGGCAAAAACGTCTGCGCGCCGCTGGCCATGCGGCCGCCCTCAAGCCGCCGCGCGTGCGAAATTGGAATCTTGCGCTGGGCTTCGTTCAATACCACCACGCCAATAATCGTTACAATAGAAATCACCGCAAACAAAACCAAATTGATGAGCTGTGAACGGTCAAACGTCACAAACGCATTCCGCAAGGTGCTCGGCAATCCCGCGATAATACCGGCAAAAATCAACAGTGAAATGCCATTGCCAATCTTTTTTTCTGAAATCAACTCACCGAGCCACACCAAAAACATCGTGCCGGCCGTGACCGTCAACATTATCACGGCAATACGTAGCCCTGAAACATCCTCAATAATAGGAAGCGAGGACTGGCGCAACAAGGTGATAGTCCCGTATGCCTGAAGAAAACCGAGCGGCACCGTGAGATAGCGCGTCCATTGATTGATTTTTCGCTGACCCGCCTCGCCTTCTTTTGAAATCTCCTCAAGGCGAGGAACAATCATCGTCAACAGCTGAAAAATAATAGATGCGGTAATGTAGGGCGCGACACCCAACATGATGACCGAAAAATTTTCCATCGTGCCGCCGGAAAACAAATTCAACAATCCAAAAATTTGATTTGACGCGAAAAACGTACGCAGGTTGGCAAGATTGACGCCTGGAATCGGCACATGCGCCGCCGCGCGAAAAATCACGAGCATTAGAATCACGAACAGGATACTTTTACGAAGATCCTTTGACTGCCAAATGGTTTTTAGTTTTCTGATGAACGTGTCCATGTACTTAAGCAACCGAACCGCCGGCGGCTTCAATCGCCGCCTTTGCGCCCGCGGTAACCTTACACTCCCGCACCGTTAATTTCTTCTTCAGCGTGCCGGTCGCCACAATCTTTACACCAGCGCGGATTCCTTCAGCCAATCCTTTCTTATAAATCTTTTCCGGACTCACTACCGCGCCATCGTCAAACGCGCGCCCCAACTCTGCCAATGTTACGACCGCCGGTTTTATACGATGACTCTGAAAACCGCCCGTCTTTGGGATGCGTTGTAACGTTTGCTTAAACCCAAGCCGTTTCAATCCGGCGCGACTGCCTGAACGCGCGCGTTGTCCTTTACCCCCACGGCTGCTATAGGTGCCGTGGCCAGACGCGTTTCCGCGTCCCAGGCGCGGCATGCTTTTTCGCGCGCCCTTCGCCGGGCGTAATGATTGTAGTGTTAACATAGTATTATGCCGCGGGCACGGTATTCCGCGATGGTCGCAATTGCTTCAACGCTTCAATGGTAGCGCGCACCGTGGTAATTTTATTTTTACCGCCGAACTTTTTACTTGATGCCGACTCCACGCCAGCAAGCGCAAGAACCGTACGCACCGCGCCGCCGCAAATCAATCCTGAACCGGGCGGCGCCGGTTTAATAATCACGCGCGTCGCCTTGTACTTTGCCTCGGTCCGGTGAGGAATCGTGTCACCGGCAAGATTGATTCGCACCACATGCTTCTTTGCAAGACGCACGGCCTTTTCCATAGCCATCTGTACATCTTTTCCTTTTCCGGTTCCCTCGCCCACACGCCCCTTGTGGTCACCCACCACAATACACACACGAAAACTCATTTGCTTGCCGCCTTTCGTAACACGCGTCACGCGCGCCAAATCAATGGTTTGTTGGTCAAACTCATCTTTTTGTTCGAAACCCCTCCGACCACCGCGCTGATTGTTTTGTTTTCGTGCCATAGATTTTAAAACGCTAATCCTCCCGCGCGCGCGCCTTCAGCAAGCGCTTGCACACGCCCATGATACTGATACCCGCCGCGGTCAAACACGACGGTACCAATCTTTTTTTCCTGCGCTTTTTGCGCGAGCATGTAGCCAATCCGATACGCATCGGCCACTTTCCCTTTCCGCTCGCCCGCGTCAATCTTCACGTCAATCTCTTTGATACCAATCGAAGCGAGCGTGCGTCCGCTTGCGTCATCAATAAGTTGCGCCTGCATGCCACGCAAACTGCGGAATACCGAAAGACGGGGACAATCGGGAGTCCCACTGCTGATCTGTCGCCGCACCCGCAGATGGCGTCGCGTGCGACTGTCGGCTCGTGTGATTGTATTGGGTATCACGCGTGACATAGTCAAAATTATGAGGCGGTCTTCGCGGCAGTTTTACCCGCCTTTCGACGCACCACTTCATCCGTATACCGAATACCTTTCCCTTTATAGGGTTCCGGTTTTTTAACGTGGCGAATCTGGGCCGCCACCTCACCAACCCGTTGCTTACTGTTACCTTGCACCATAATGGTATTTTTGTCAACCGTAACCGTCACATCCTGCGGGATGGGAAACATGACCGGATGTGAAAATCCCACATCCAACCGCAGAACCTGCCCCTGAAGCGCCATCTTATACCCCACGCCATGGATTTCAAGTTTTTTTCCAAAACCTTGTGTCACGCCGATAACCATTGAGCGAATCAAACTGCCGAACAATCCCCACAAGGCGCGATCATTTTTCAAATCAGGATCCGCCACGGTCACGCGCACCTCGCTGTTCTCCACTGTCACCGTAACATTAGGATGCAAACGCTCCTCAAGCGTTCCCTTGGGACCTTTTACGCGTACCACATCATCTGCCACTTCTACCGTGACACCTGATGGAATCG
>JBBTXJ010000127.1:0-1290 GCA_038062335.1 Patescibacteria group bacterium
TTGATGTGGGAGCACTTTGCGGGTCTCATACGCAAGACGGGTGTTTCAAGCGTAACTAGTCGCTCACTACCGCCACCCTTTGTGTCGGAGGTATGCGCGCACATTGAGCGTTTCTCGCACAAAGGCGTTCCGGAACTTCTGGAATTTATACGCAAAGCGGGCTGGCAGGGAGAGTGGGGAAGCGAGGCGCTCATGCCTCTTGATTTCACGCCGGACAATCTGTTTGTCCGTGAGAACAGGCTTTCCTTTATTGACCCGTGGAAGCAGGGGACGTACCTTGGTAACCCGGCGGTGAGTATCGGGCAGTGTGCGACCCTCATGCAGTTGTATCACATGCGGGAGGCAGTGAACATGGCCGACATGCTTAAGATCAACTGCATGGAGCGAATTCCGAAACTGCTTGGGTGTGACACCACTGCTACGGAATGCGCCTTCAATCTCGGTGCTACGCTCCAGCTTGTTCTATCCTCGTATGTGCGGCGCGAGTCGCACCCTTTTCTCGCAGCCAAGTTTATGGGGTGTGCACGCGCATTCTGGTCTTGAAACAATGCGCGCAGTACACCGGCTTGCCCTCAAGGCGAGCCGGTTTTTTTATGACAATAGCGCCCTGTTAGACACCTGGTGTTTAACATTTTGAAAGAAAAACCACCTTGCGGTAACAAGGTGGCGTGTGAGCGCTGTGCACTCACGCGATTTTTCGCTCCATCGCACGGAGGTAGTCAACGAATATCGCCCCATTTTCGGACACGTCCGGCAATTTCCGTTCAATGTGCGAGCAAAGAACAATTCTTTTCGACTGCTGCCCTATTTCTTCAAACAAGCGGACGGATTGCTCAAGGCAAAACTGCGAGAAGCGCTTTGCGTGCGATTCGGGGATGGAAGCCCATTTGCACGGGTTTCCGAAGGGGAAGAGGTATGGAAACCCGAGCGTGTGGTCTGTTGCAAGCGTTCTCCCGCAATAGTCAATACCTGGGTAGAAATCCCGCTCGCATACTTGGTCAACCACTTCCGTGTATTCCACTTTGCACCCGACAGTCCAGCCGTTCTTCTCCATACGGCGCGCACCTTCTCCTATCCCGACCCCACAGAGGACGTGCTCAATCTTAAACCCCGCCACCTCAATCTCGCGGCACGCCTCCGATAAGAGGTGTCCGGTAAAGATGATGTCGTCGTAGATGACGATGTGGCGCTCACCTCCGAGCGTACCCTTCAGCTCTTTAAGTTGGGTCTCAATATTCGCCGCTCCACCGCGCGCGCCCACGGGTCCGTCGGAGAGGTCTGGGAGCACTG
>JBBTXJ010000128.1:0-2344 GCA_038062335.1 Patescibacteria group bacterium
CGAACGCGCCGATTGATGAGCCGGTGCGTGCGGTGGCGGCAAAAGCAAAACAAGAGATCAGTCCGGTGGAAAGCACTGTTGAGCGGACGATTAATGAGCGTTCTGCAAAGGCGCTTGAGCGGTTTAGAGCTGATGACGATAACGATAAAAAAGCGGTTGCAGAGCGGGCGACGAGCGGCGAAGGCGGAGTGTTCGCGACTGCGCGGATTGAGGCGGCGCGTCGGAGTATTGGGCGCGCGGAAGAGTTGTTAAAGGATGCTATAGAAAAGTATGGAGAGGATGCCGTCCTTGAAATGAAACGCGCGTTGAGCGATGCGCGGACGCGTCTTGAGAAGGCGGAAGCGTTTTTCAAGGATGGTGATTACAAAGCCGCGTTTACGGAAGCCGGCGAGGTGATGCGCGTCGCGACGCACTTGAAGGTGTATTTGCCGATGATGGAAAAACGCGCGAAGGTGCTTATGGATGAGCAGGGGCAGTTGAAATTGTATATTTTACCGAAGTATCTTGATGACCAGAAACCGGCAGTGACCACTACCGTTTCAACCGACACCGCGACTACGGGAACGGTGAAGTAATCAAAAACCGCCCGCAGGCGGTTTTTGATTTTATCGGATACCCACTTTTTTCCGCACGGTTTCGAGTGTTTTGTTGGCGACCACGTTGGCGTGTTTGGCGCTTGCCGCCAGTTTTGCTTCAAGCGATGTTTTGTTTTTGAGAAGCGCGGCGCGTTTGGCGCGGAAGTCGGCGAAGTGTTCGGCGACAGCATCGGCGAGCGTTTCTTTGAGCGCGCGATAGGAAATGGAACCGCTCGCAAAGTGTTTGTTTTGCGCGGGTGTGCCAAATACCTCAAGGAGTTTTAATAAATTGAACGCGCCAGCAATACCTTCGTTTTTTTCTGCCTCCGGTTTCAATGACCACGCGCCTTTTTCATAGCGCACGGGAATCACGCCGGTTGATTCTGTAACCGCTTTGGCGATTTTTGCCTTGAGCAGGGCCGGCTCATCCGCAAGCCCAATGACATTTTTTTCGCCGAGCGATTTGCTCATTTTTTGGAGCGGAGAAGTAAGCGACATCACGCGCGGCGTGGGTGTGAGGAACGGTTTGGGTTCCGGGAACGTGGCGCCGTAGCGCTGATTAAACCAGCGCGCGATAGTGCGCGTGAGTTCCAGATGCTGTACTTGGTCCTCACCAACCGGCACCGCGTTTCCATGATAGATCAAGATGTCTGCCGCTTGGAGCACGGGATAGGTGAGGAGGCCGACGTTGACATTACTTTTTTGGCGCGCGGCTTTGTCTTTGTATTGTGTCATGCGTTCAAGCTCGCCAATCGGCGTGACGCAATTTAAAATCCACCCGAGTTCCGCGTGCGCCGGCACCTGCGATTGCACGAAGAACGAGGATTTTTTGGGGTCAATGCCAAGCGCTAAAAGTTCCGCGACGAGGGTGAGTGTGTTTTCACGTAATTCTTTTGCCGACTTGCCTTGCGTTAGCGCGTGAAGATCGGCAATGAAGAAGTAACATTCGTTTTTTGGATTTTTTTGCAGTTCCAACCAGTACCGAAGCGCGCCCAAATAATTCCCAATATGGAGTGGCCCTGATGGTTGGATGCCGGAGACGACGATGTTCATATAAATGTCATTGCGAGGAGCGAGTCCTACGAGCGACGAAGCAATCCCGTACGCTTAACGGCAACCAACGGGATTGCTTCGCGCCGCAATGCGGCCCTCGCAATGACCATAGTATACAAGCCATTGACAAGCAATGTAAAATGTAGTAAGGTAAAAAGCACCTGCAAAAGGTAGGACACCGTGCCGATGCGGTCATCGGTAGGGATTGTGGCATCCCGAGGATACCTTCGTGTTTGCTCTCAAGCAGTAGTAGACTTCGCCTCGTCCTTGTTTCCTTTTGTGGATGCAGGGGCGGGGCGTTTTTTTATTGTCATTGCGAGAAGCAAAAAATTTCCCTCTCCCCTTGGGGGAGAGGGTTAGGGTGAGGGGTTAATAGAATTTAATTTGCTTAATAAGTCCTCAAGTACAATTTCAAGATTATGGAAGATTTGATCATTCCGATATCTTATTACCACAAACCCTTTTTCTTCTAGAAATTTTTGACGCATCTCGTCGGTGTTTAATTGATCCTGTTCCCCATGGGAAGGTCCATCAAGTTCTATCACCACCTTTTTTTCTGCGCAATAAAAATCAACGACATACTCACCCCAACCCTCTCCCCCGGAGGGGAGAGGGGAATTGGGTTTTATACCTCAATCACCACCGGCAGAACCATCGGGCGTTTGCGGGTTTTTTGGAAGAGGAAACTGCCTACCTCATCACGGATTTTATTCTTG
>JBBTXJ010000129.1:0-3120 GCA_038062335.1 Patescibacteria group bacterium
AACGTGCTCGATGTGTTCTCTATTATTCTTGGTTTTTTTCAGGCGGTGCGCCTCATGGTGCGGTATCGTCCGATTCTCCTCATATCCGCGGGCGGCTATGTCAGTGTTCCGGTGCATTTTGCCGGGTGGTTATTTCGGGTGAAATCCGTGATTCATCAGCAGGACTTGGAAGTCGGTCTGGCAAACCGGCTCATGGCGCCGTACGCCACACGGATTTTCGTCGCTCTGCCGGAAGGATTGAATTATTTTAACGATAACCGACTCACGAAACACAAGACGATGGTGGTGGGCAATCCGGCGCGCGAGGAAATGCTCGCCTACACGAAAGAGGAGGGGCTCAAGAAACTCGGACTTGATCCATCCCTGCCGATGGTGTTTATTTTTGGCGGTGGCACCGGCGCCGCGGTGATTAATCGGTTGGTAGAAAAATCGTTGGGGCAGTTGGTGCAGTATTGCCAAGTGGTGCATATTACCGGAAAAGGAAAAGACAGCGAAGCAACGAAAGAATTGGCTAAAAAATACGAACGCTATCACCCGTATACCTTTGTAAAAGAAGCGATGGGGTGCGCGATGGCAGGAGCGGATGTGGTGGTATCGCGTGCCGGTTTTGCCACCTTGTCTGAACTGGCAACGATTGGTAAACCCGCGCTCATCATGCCGATTCCCGATAGTCAACAGGAGAAGAACGTGGCGTTTTTCGCGGCGCGTAAAGCCATTGAAGTATTGAATGAACGCACGGTTTCGTCCGATTCATTCGCGCAAGCGATTCGCGATTTGTTGGATGATGAAGAAAAACGCGAGCGGTTGAGTAAAAATATCAATGCGGTGTTTATTGACACGAGCGGGGAGAAGTTTATTGATGAATTGGAAAAGGTGATTGCGCCGCCGACGCAATCGGCCTAAAATATAAAAGCCCCGCGAGGGGCTTTTATATTACTGGTTGCAGGTGCATTCTTCCATCGGTTTACTGCATCCTTCGCAGGTATCCATAGGATAAGTCTTAAAATAAGGTAGGGGTATTATAGGGGGTAAGCGGTGCTGACAACAAATGTGGCCTGTCAAGAGGTGGTGTGGGTGGTTATCCACATCTCGTGCGCGAGAAGTTGTGGTAGCATAAAGTATGCTTAAAAAGCGGAATTTGTACATCCTGGTGACCATACTGCTTATTGTATTTGGTGGTATTTTTTATATTGCCGTCAAACTGGCCATGCGCGATGCGGAGAACGGCGTTGATTTTGCGTTTAAGGTCTTTGGCGCCAGCGCTGGCCTCATTTTTTCTGTTTTTGGTCCGGTGGGGCTCATCGGACTCTCGGCTTTCTTTGGCAGGAGTCGTCCAGAAGGACATTCGATGGGTGTGCGTCTGGCCTTCGGCGCACTCGTGTCCATTGCTCTCACCATTTACGTACTCAATCGTCTTCGCGCTTTTTCACTATTTTTTTAAAGGGTGTGTCTCGCGGTGGAATGCCCGTTGACAGGGCTTGCTTTTTTGTTGTATAGGGGTATAATACAAATTATAGTGTAGTTTTTTGGCTTATTTTATAGTAAATATCGTAGTTCCAAGCAATTTAGCGTATAATTTATTGACAAAATAATTATTTACTTTTACCATTATGATAGATATGACAAAGGCAGATAAGCCGGCGTTACAGCGCCATGTACTGCCGCTCCTTGAAAAATTAGGACTCTCAAGGAATGAGGCGAAATGCTATCTTGCGATGCTTGCGCTTGGTTCGGCTAAGATATCCGACATCGCCAAAGAGGCACGCATAAATCGGGTGAATGCCTACAGCACCCTGAAAGGTTTGAGTGAGCGAGGGCTGGTTGAGCACGAGGTGACTGACAGCGGCCGCCGCATCACGGCCGCGCCGCTCGCGCATCTCTTGCAGCTCGCACGCGACCTTCAGAAGGATATGTCTAAGCTTCGATGGAAGATTGAGGATGTCATACCAAAGCTTGCGACGGTGATCGCGCAGAGTTCGGGGGTTTCGTCGCTTGTGATGGGGGACGTGCTGTTTTTCCGTGGGCGTGATTCCTTCTTCAAAATTGCGGATCGAACCCTCGAGTCGCCCGTCGGATCGGAAATTTGTTTTCTTGAAGCATTCGACTATTTCCACCCGAAAACGGATCCTGATTACGATGAGAAGTATTACATCCCCAAGCGACTAGCCAGAAACATCGCCGCACGAGTCTTGCATGTACGTGGGGATTATGCTCGAGCACTTCAGACGCGGGATGCGCAGACAAAACGCGAGACGCGGTTTCTCCCGTCGGACGTGCAATTCCCGTGCTCGATGTACATCTACGCTGATGAGGTTGGTTTCGTTTGGACGACCGATCATCAGATTGGCTTAGTGGTGCAGGGAGGTCCACTCGTCGCGCTCATGCGGCTCCTGTTCGAACTCCTATGGAAGACGGTTGGTGACCGCGAAAAACAAATCAAGAAAAAATAGTATGTCGTCATCATCCTTGAAGAGTCCTGCTTGATAAGCGGGATTTTTCATTCCTTCTCTGCGTTTGTTCGAGCGAACGAATGTAGAGAAGGGGTAATTCTGCCCCGCGGTTCGTTGACAACCCAAGGATAACGAAAGGACAGCGTCATGCGTACCTTCCTGTTTGCGTCCCTCGCGTGTGTGCTCGGGTGTAGTGAGCACCGCGCGATACCTCCGTTTTCGGATGCGGGTTCGGTCGTTGAAGTGGCCGAACCTCGGTACGACGCTCCCGCAAGAGACCTCGACCACGAAGCACCTATGTGGATCGGCGAAGGCAAGGCGATTGCCGGTGCGATCGGAAACGATGGCGTCTTGACCATAAGCTCCGAGGAATCCTTTTCCCGCCTCGGCATTGTGTGGGAAACTGATCACCCCGATCGGGAAGTCACCATCACCGCTCGAATGAGTCCTATTGATGGCGAATGGAGTCCATGGCTCCCCGCTGAAGAGACCTGGCGTGAATCATTCATTCGGGTCGCTCACGTTGACGCCCCGTCGTCAGGGCAATCAATCGCCCAGATTCACATCGAAGGTGGCGAAGCTACGAACATCGGATTCATTAAGGTTGAGCTCATTACTCTGCCGCCTTCGTCGTCAGCGATTGCCCCGATAACTCCCGATATCGAATCCC
>JBBTXJ010000130.1:0-1572 GCA_038062335.1 Patescibacteria group bacterium
GCGCCTCACGCGGCCCATAATCCCGAAACCCGCCCGGGAGATCGGGTTTGATGCGTTTTGTTTTGTTGTCCTTGTCAGCCATATCTATTGTTGAGTTTATCGTATTTGAGAGACCTAGGGAAACGTGCTTGCGCGCTTCCCTAGGTTGATACTAACGGAGGTTCATGTACGCGGAGAGGACATTCAACGCGAAGATCGGCAGATCCGGATGATCGTTTCCGACCAGGATCAAGTGCGAGGGTAAGATCCGCTCAATCATATTGAGCGAGTGATTGGCGATGGTCTCGCCCGTCTCTATCTGCACAACCGCAAAGTCAGCCACCTCAAGGAGCGTATACAATTCTTCGCTTCCATTGACCAGCGCGACTTCAGGATGTAGTCCCTCGACCCACTTCTCTCCCCGAAATTCTTCGTGGAGTAGTGAAATGAGGCTCTTGGTCGTGAAGAATTTGTCGACCAGGCGCGGGAAGCGTGTGACAATCAGCGGCTTGCGTTTCATTATGCCGGTGAAAGCAACGAGCGCGCTTACGATGCCGCCCTGAGCGATTCCGCTCGCAAGCCAATGTGCTTTCGATACAAACGATACCTCACATTGGCAATATGCTGGAAATTCGGCATAAATCTTCGCAGAAGATTTGCCGAAATATTTCCAGCAGAAGAATCCGTCTTTACAGTCCTCCCACCAGTCCTTGGTCACGAACGCTGAGTCCAGTTTGCCGATTGCGACAAGCCGCGCAAGTTCGCTCACCCGCGCAAAGACAAATTGCACACCCGTTTGATACGCGAAGTCCTGATTCGTGAAAAAGCGCTTCGGCGATCGCGGTATTTCATATCCCGCATCAATCATCAACCGTTCCGTTGCCGCGTACACTTTTTCGTTCGTCGGTATGCCGACCCGCAATACTAACATCTTGACCCCTCCGTTTCTTAAGGAAAGAACATTCGTGAGTTTCGCAAAGCGAAACTCCCGCTCGCAAAAGAACAAAACCCCTCTGCGAGAGGGGGTTATTTTGATGCTGCGTACGCAATCGCCGACTGCTAACCGCTAATCGCTAACAAGAAAAGACAGCATCAACACAACCCTCTCCCGCGAGAGGATGAATGTATGATGATGTCTTTTTGCCGAGCGGTATTGCATGTTATCGCTTCTTGCCGATCAAGCCGAGCGTTCCGAAAACTAAAACCATCGCCAATATCCCAAGGAGAAACAGATTCAATGGGGTAGTAATCTGTTGCAATATATTTTCGAACATAATGTTGGTCTTATTTTTGTAATGACATCGCCATGATGTAGGTGACGAATGCAATACCTAAGCCGATCAAAAGGGACAATTCATTCAACACCTCGGACTTCAAGACATAACCGAATACCAAAGATCCGAGAGCGATATTTCCCAAGTCAGCAAACTTTTCTGCCAATACTTCTTTCTGTCGGGAATTGAGTCCCATATATTTTCAACGGCTATGCCAATATGCTACTCGCATCATAATAACTTGTCAAGTACACGGTGGATGGTTATACTCAAGATGTGTCGCGGCGGTCGTGGTGTAGTGGTAACACAGGAGCTTGTG
>JBBTXJ010000131.1:0-1277 GCA_038062335.1 Patescibacteria group bacterium
CCACCGCAAGCACCGACCTGTATATCCAGCCCGGACAGAACAAAAACACTCTGCTTAATACAGGCGGCGGCAATGTCGGCATCGGCACCATCACCCCCATCCAAGCATTGCATATCGTAGGTCAGTGCGTGACCGGAGATACCCGTTTGCGCCGCAGGCGCAGAAAAAAGAACGCCAACGGTACCGATGCCGAAGGGTACGACTACGACGAAGTGCAAATCAAAGACATCCAAGCAGGAGACGAAATCGCATCATTGGATGAGCAGACAGGCATGATCGTATGGAGCAAAGTCAATACTCTGATGGATATGGGGGTGAAGCAGACATACAAGCTCACCACCACAGACGGCAGGACGATCCGCACTACGGGAAATCATCCGTATCTCGTGCAAAATATTGGCGCGAGAAGTGTAAAACACCCATCGCCTATCAAAGGCGCAGGGTGGCTTGCCGTGGATACGATCAAGGCGGGCGATTATATTGCCGTGCCGCGTTCGCGAGGCATCGTAACAAATCAAAAAACCCTGATGCGAGATCAGGATTCTTTGATACGGTGGGCAGTGGACTTGCACCACACTCGCGTAAACGAGCCATTTGGGTTTCAACCAACGACCCGACTTCCGGGCTTTACCCACCAAACCCACCGCACTTATCAGTATAATAGCGAGATAAATAAAAACAACACCCTCATTTCTGAAGATGGTGTTTTCAGCCCGCTTATGAGCGTGGCGCCGTTGATTGAAACCCTTATCGGGGAGTATAGCAGATCAGCAAATCTTGTCAAGACACTGGTTGTGGATAATCTAAGTGAGGACAGAAGAGAAGACAGGGTAATAGAAAGCGAGGCGAGAACACAGCAAAAGGCGGAGGACTTTCGCCCTTCCGCCTTGCGCTCACTCAAACGGCTCTTCGGCTGGAATGCGACTGATTTGGAGACCATTCGGCAGATCGTAAAAAAGAGAGACGCAGAGGCAAACAAGGCCTCTAAGACGCCAAAAGTGGTGGACGCGTTTGACGAATCCACCACCAGGGTATTTGAATTGTATACCCGTCCGAATATCGTGTCAAGCCCGTCTGTGGACAACGGCATGGCATGGGTGCGTGTCGCTTCTATTGAGCCGGTTGCCGCAGAGCAGGTCTACGACATAGAAGTAGAGAATACCCACAACTTCATCGGCAATGACATCGTGGCGCACAACACCTTTATCTCCTCCGACCTCTTCATCAACGGCAACGACATCAACCTCGGCACCGGCACTGCCACCACCACCATCAGT
>JBBTXJ010000132.1:0-4960 GCA_038062335.1 Patescibacteria group bacterium
TCATCGATTTCTAGCACAAAAGAGGCGGAAGTGCAGGCGGCGGTTAATGCACTCGTGGCGGCGGGCGAGGTGGCACTCGCGGCAACAGACGAGGCGGTGGGTGAGGCGGCGGTTCAAGCGCTTGTCAGTGTGCCGATTAACGACGGGATAACCATCTTTGGTATTTCCGGCTATTTTTCGGAGGCATCAAAAGATATTGATTGGAGCGCTTCGACATGGTCAAACAACAATAAGACGGTTGCCCTGCAATCCACTGATGGGATTACGCTCGGAACGTGGAATCAGGATGCTGCGGGCGTGTGGAAAGCGAGCAGTGCGTTTTGGTTCGAATAAGTAAGGCGGCTGGAAAATCAAAAAGCCCCGTGTGGGGCTTTTTGTAAAATCGGATTAGATCTCTCGACTCGTCCCGATATATCGGGACTCGCTCGAGATGACACCACTTTTTTATTTTACAGCGCCAACTTGATTCCCGGACCCATACTCGCGGTAAGAGTGATGGTTTTCAAGAAGATACCCTTTGTCGATGCAGGTTTTGCGCGACGCAGGGCCTCCATGAAGGTTTGGGTATTTTCTTTGAGCTGCTCGTTCGTGAAAGAAACTTTACCAACCACGGTATGCACGTTTGCGGTGTCATCGGTTTTGAAGGTGATGGTGCCTTTTTTTAACGCACGGATGGCATCCCCAACTTTTTCCGTTACCGTGTTTGTTTTGGGGCTCGGCATCAGACCGCGAGGGCCCAAAATGCGTGCGATTACGGCGAGCTTTGGCATCATATCCGGAGTAGCAACGGCCACTTCAAAATCAAATTTGCCGGTCTCTTTGATTATCGCGATATCCTCCTCGCCATAGAGCACGTCAGCACCGGCCTCTTCCGCCTCTTTGCGCTTGTCCGCATTCACGAACGCGGCAACTTTTTTGGTTTTGCCGGTGCCATGTGGGAGTGCCACCGTGGCGCGGATTTGCTGGTCGCTTTTTTTGACATCAATACCCGTGTGTACGTGGATTTCTACCGACGCGTCAAATTTTACGGTTGACGTATCTTTGACGAGTTGGATTGCTTCGTCGAGCGAGTAGATTTTATTTTTTTCGACTTTTGCGATTGCGGCAATCATGCGTTTTGACATATTTTTATTAGATTGCTTCGTCGTCCTTAGGGACTCCTCGCAATGACTTAATTAAAACCGACCTCACACGAGGCCGGTTTTAAGTTGGCTTCTCGTGTGGTGTTAGCGGCCCCTACTTCGCTAAAGCTTCGAAGGGCCTCCCACGCGGTTATGATGATTTAGTTGATTGGGGATTTTGCTGGTTTGGAGATTACCACACCCTCCGGTTCTGTGTCAATCTTGCGCTCATAGCACTCGCGGCCGGCGGTATGGAAGTTCCAATCAGCGCCATCGCCACGAGGCTCGGGATAATAGGGCGTCATACCATCGGGGACAGATGCCTCGTGTGTGAACGTGGCACACAGTTCGTAACTATTGGGTGAGATTTTGCGATACTCGTACAGTTGTTTGGTTTCGGGATCCACAAAGTACGCGTATCGTTTTTCGGATAAATCTGTGGGCAAACCGTCATTCTGGCGATAGAAATCTTCCAAGGAGTAGGAGAGTTGGCTCAAGTGATTCACGCGTTCCAAATCCATCTTTTTTTCTCGCGCCAATTTCGGTGAATCTGCCACGAGGAATCCGCTGACAATTGACGCCAGTGCCATCACGATGACAGTAGTAAATGCAATCTGCGCCACGAGTGAGCGCTTGGTGTAATCCTCGCGTTTCAAATCGTATAAGTAGTAGAGGAAGATGCACACCGCGATTACGAGTACCGTGAGAATTTTGAGGATGGTGTCGATTTTATAATCGCCGCTCAAGAGGTTATCAACGAGTTTAATGAGGTCGCCGATAATGATGATTGATGAAACGAGCAACATGAAATAGGTAAGCCAACGGTAGATGGCGCCTTTTTCAAGACGACCGTTTTTATACTGCCGGTGCAGTAAGCCGCTCACCGCAAGGAAGATGGGCGTGATGATGAGCAATGACGCGATTGGCCATGAGAACGGGTTTGGCCCCATCATGTAAAAGAAGTTATCTTTGCTGTCTCCAACGGTTTTTTCAATGATCACAAACAGAAGCCGGCCGAGTGAAATGGAAAACCAGCCGAGCGTGATGAGTGTTAAGAGATTGAGGAACGCATCCAACGCGGTACTCTTTTTTGGCGTTTGGTCTGTCATATATGAGAGTTATTGGTTAGATCCCTCGACTTCGCTCGGGATGACGCCTACGGCGTCACCTCAATGCCCATCTGACGCGCGGTGCCCTCTATAATTTTCATCGCGGCGTCAATATCGTGGGCGTTTAAGTCCGGCATTTTTGCTTCCGCGATTTCACGCACTTGCGCGCGCGTAACCTTGCCGGCCTTTTCTTTATTGGGCTTGCCCGAACCCTTAGTAACGCCAGCGGCTTTTTTCAACAGCTCGGCGGCCGGTGGAGTTTTAAGAATAAAGGTGAAAGAGCGATCTTCGTAAATACTAATTTCAACCGGGATGACCTGTCCCATTTTGTCCTTAGTTGCTTCGTTGAACTGCACGCAGAATGCCTGAATTTGCACACCGTGCTGGCCAAGCGCCGGCCCGATTGGCGGCGCCGGATTTGCCTGCCCCCCCGTGATTTGCAGTTTCACTTTTGTTAATAGTTTCTTTGGCATATTAAATCTTTTTAACCTGTAACGCATCCAGCTCCACCGGCGTCTCGCGGCCGAAGAGGGATACCAGTACTTTAACCTTTCCACGGGATTCGTCAACATCTGACACTTTTCCTTCCATGTTTTTGAACGGCCCATCGGTGATGCGCACCGCTTCATTCACCTCCACATCAATGGTGTGGGTCGGCTCTGATACTTGCATGCGCTTGAAGAGCGATTCCATTTCTTTTAGATCAACGGGGGTCGGCGTGGTGCCGGAACCTACAAATCCTGTCACGTTCGGCGTGTTGCGCGCCACATACCACGAATCGTCGGTTACCACCATTTCCACGAGCACATACCCGGGGAATATTTTTTCTTCCACCATCTGGCGTTTGCCGTTTTTAATTTTTATTTTCTTTTCCGTCGGCACGAGCACATTGAAAATTTTGTCCTGCATGTCAAAAGATTCAATGCGTTGCTTGAGATTGCGAGTTACGTTTTCCTCGTAGCCGGAGTAGGTGTGAATCACGTACCAGCGGCGTCCGAGGGAGAGAGTTTGTTTGGCCATACCTCCTTAAATAATGAACTCAATTAGGTTATTAAATCCAAGGTCGAGAACGCTGAAAAAGATGGCGATCGCGACAGACAGCCCGAGCACAAGGAGCGTGTAATTACGCGTCTGTTCGCGCGTGGGCCACGTTACTTTGTGGAGTTCCGCCACGGATTCGCGAACGTAGGTGGTAAATTTTGCGATGGGATTGACCATAGGTTGTGGTATCTAAAATCCCCTTGCGGGGGATGTATGGACGTAGTGTATCAGGGGCTGTGTGGGCTGTCAAGGGGGTATTGAGCATGAGGCCATTCGGATTTGTTTAAAGCGCTCACGAGCCGGGTGATGCCGATTCCGCCACCAAAACGCGGCACAAACGGCAACTGGAAGAATGCTTCCAGCTCGGTTTCCACGCGTTCGCGGCCGAATAGATCAAACAGTTTTTGCGCATACCCGCCACTGCAAATCGAGTAAAATTCGTGACGCATTTCCTCAACTGAACAGCTTCGCTCCGCGCTCCCAATCGTTTCCATTCCATCAATAATCACATCAATCTTGTGCGCGTGCGTACTGCCATCGCGCCGCATGTTCCAAAACGGCGAGGTCTTGAGCGGAAAGCGTTCCAAAAAAACGACCGGGCCAAAATCATTCTTCATGCGCGTTTCATGTTCGCTTGTCAGCTCTTCCACTCCGTAATACTCGGCCATGTCGTCATAAGATTTGTGAATGAATGACTCACTTTTAGCAAGACCGAGTGCAACACACACGTCTTCCTCCAGTGCGCGCAAATCGTTGATCGTGCCGCGGGATTCAAACTCGAACATGGGAAACAGAATTTTGTGTCGGCCAGGGACTGGGTTCGGCTCTTGGCGATAACTCGTGCTGACACAAAAAACGCCCGGAACTTCCGGGCGTGTCAGCAATTCATATTCGAGCCACATTTGTCCTGTTTGTGGTAATGGCCAAATCTGATTGGCATAGGTATAAGTCGCAACCGTACTCGGATCCTCGCACGCGGCCAAAATGCTTAAACGATCCTGCGTGTGTACTTCAACAAAACCGCGCTGACGCAAGAAATCCCTTAGGAGGTTTACTATGTGGCTAAATAGAATCACGTTTGGCTCACCGATATACATGGTATGCGTGGGCATAAAAAAATAGCCCTTTCGGGCTTATGGATAACAGGACTCCATTGGGGAAGCCTCTTTGATAAAAAAGTGAATACATCATTGATGGTATGATACCACAATCAAAAAAATCGGTTATCCACAGGCGTAGTGTTCGGCGTGGGTATGGATGAACTTTTTGCGCGTCTTTGTTTTTTGTCATAGGGCTAAAATAATTTATTTCGCCTAACGTTCCTGGACATGCGAAGTTGAAAAACCCCGCTTCCTTATTCAATTTTATCAAAAAGAGCGGGGTTTTTCAATTTGGGTGAGGGCTTTCGGGGAAAGCCCGAACCGCATGTCCAGTGTTATGTGATGTATACTTTTCCTTTTTACCCGTTAGGGTCGCTTTTTCTATTTTAGGGCAAATTTGTTTTTTTGTCTTGGCGGGGCGCAAGAGGGGAATAAAAGGGGTGAATTGCGCCCCGCCAAGACACCTTTTTGGCTCAATTTAGTGGTTTTTTGCCTTCTTGCTATTGACAACTCTGTAAATATTTGCTATACTGATTTGTTCAAACTCGGAATGGGTCCGAGGGAGATCAAGCTCTTTGAAAGGAGACAA
>JBBTXJ010000133.1:0-4376 GCA_038062335.1 Patescibacteria group bacterium
GTAGCGCCGCGCGCGGCGGAGTTTTAAGACGATTCGATTACTCACTGCCATCGTGATTGCGGCGCTTTTGTGGGCATGGTACGGATGGCTGGTGTATCTTGCGATGGGGCAGTCCCTGACGGGCCGAGCAAGCGCAGGCCCCGAGCTTTCTGTTGCAAGCGTGAACAGCGTGTGGTTTTGGATTGGGGCGTTGTTCGCGGCGTATGCGGTTTCGTGTGCGATGCGCTGGGGCAGGCCCGTGTATAAAGTAAGTGAAGTGCGCGCGCAAAAAGTGCCTGATATCAAAATTGCGATGACGACGGAATTGCTCGATGTGATTGACGATGCGTATCGCATTGCGGCGGCACGCAAAGACGCGGAAGTCAGCACGCCGCATTTTTTGCTCGCGCTCGCAAAAGTTGCGGCGATTCAGAATATGTTTGTGCGGCTCGGCATTCATCCGGATGTCATAACGAAATCAGCGGAAGAGATGCTGGGAACCGCGGCCGGAACCACGGCGCCGGCGGTGCCGCAGGAAACGTTCGCGCTCTTGTTTAACGTATTTCTTGAAGCGGAAAACTCGCATCAATTGCAGGTGCGCGCGAGCGATTTGTTGCTGGTGTGCGTGCGGGCTCTGCCGCATTTGCAAGAGCAGTTTTATGATCTCGGCGCTGACATGCGGAAATTCGGCAATGTGGTGGCATGGGTGCGGAGCCGCGCGCAACTCCATGACCAATTGCGCATTTTTCGCGCTATTGCGCGCACGCGTCCCACCACGGGCATTGACCGCGCCATGACCGCCATGGCTACGCCCATGCTCAATCAGTTTAGCCAAGACATCACCTTGCGCGCGCAGTTTGGGTATTTGAGCGCGATTGTCGGGCGCGATCGCGAAATTGCGGAGGTACTGCATTTGTTTGAGGGCGGCGCGGAAGGCGTGTTGGTTATCGGCGACGCGGGCGTGGGAAAGATGGCGATTGTGGAAGGCGTGGCGCAGAAAATGGTGTTGGAAGAAGTGCCGGAAAATTTGAAAGACAAACGGCTCGTGCGCATGGAAATCAGCAGTTTGTTGTCTGGCGTTTCACCCTCTGAAGCGGGGGAGCGGCTTTTGGAAATGTTGTTTGAGGTGCAACGCGCGGGCAATATCGTGATGTGCATTCCGGATATTCACGCATTGGTTGCGGCGCGCGAGGGCGGCGAAGGCGCGCTCAATGTGGCGGGCGTTCTGCGCGAAGTGGTGGAGCGTTCGCGCATTCCGGTCATCGGCATTACGTCTCCTGAAATGTATCGCCGTGTTATTAAAGGGAGTCCGCTTGAGAGCATCCTGCGGCCGATTACGCTGGAGCCGATGGACAGCAATCAAACCGTGCAGGTACTGCAGACCAAAGTGGGCATCGCGGAATATGAACAGCAGGTGTATTTTTCTTACGATGCGCTGGAGGCGATTGCGGATTTTGCGCGCAAGCATTTGCAGGACCAGCAGATGCCGGAGAGCGCCATTGCGCTTATGAAAGAAGTGGCCGTGATGGTGAAAAATAAAAAGGGAAAGAATACGCTGGTCGCACGCGAGGATGTGGCGGAAGTGGTGGCCGAAAAAACTAAAATCCCCGTCACCTCGTTGAATGAAGAAGAGGGCGAAAAATTGTTGCGTTTGGAAGAAGCGATGCACAAACGCGTAATCGGACAGGATGAGGCCGTAACCGCGGTGGCAAATGCGCTCCGCCGCGCGCGCGCGAAATTGACGTCCGGCAAACGGCCCATCGCGAACTTTTTATTTGTGGGGCCGACGGGTGTGGGTAAAACCGAGCTCGCAAAAACTATCGCGTCCGTCTATTTCGGCGGAGAAGATAAAATGTTGCGTTTTGACATGTCGGAATATCAGACCGATGATAGTATTTATCGTTTGATCGGTCAGCCGGACAAACAAGGGTCCGGATTGCTCACGGAAGCGGTGCGCGAACAGCCATTTTCTTTGTTATTGTTGGATGAGTTGGAAAAAGCGGACAAGCAAGTGTTGAATTTGTTTTTGCAGGTGATGGACGATGGCCGTTTGACAGATAGTGTGGGCCGTGTGGTAGATTTTACCAACGTGATTCTGATTGCCACCTCAAACGCGGGCAGCCAGTTTATTCAGGATCAGGTGCGCGCGGGCGCGGCGTATGAGGTGATACAGGAGGGTCTGTTGACCAAAGAATTGCGCAATTATTTCACGCCGGAATTTTTGAACCGGTTTGACGGAGTGATCGTGTTCCATCCGATGACGCAAGAAAACATCCGTCAGGTGGCGGGGCTCATGATTGGAAGTCTGGCGAAAAAAATCGAAGAGCAGTACGGCGCGGTGCTCGTGATTACGGATTCTGCTTTGGAAGAACTGGCCGTGGCGGGATTTGACCCGCAATTCGGCGCGCGCCCCATGCGCCGCGCTATCCAAGAACATGTGGAAAACGCGATTGCGAAAGTTTTGTTGGAACAAAAAGTGGAGCGGGGGAGTAAGATTGTGTACGATGCCGGAGGGGTTGTGAGGATAGAATAGCGTGTCATCCTGGAGCGAGGCCACTGGCCGAGCGATAGGATCCAGAACGCATAATGGCTATGTCAGTATTAGTTGCCGGAGGAGTATTCCTTCTCACCATTTTTTTGATTATTGCCACGCGCGCGCTCGCGCGTCGTTTTAAGATTGTTGACCGGCCGGTGGTGGGTGGACGGAAGATTCACGAGAAGCCGGTGCCGCTTTTGGGCGGTGTCGCACTGTATTGCGCGATAGTTGCGAGTGTCGCGGCAATTCTTATCGCGCGTCCGGATCTTCTCACGGCGAACATGAGTGTCCGCCAGCTTATCATGGTGGCAATCGGCGGACTCATTATTGTCATCGGCGGCGTCATTGATGATTTCTATAATTTGAAACCGCGTCAGCAGATTATTTTTCCTATTCTGGGAATTATCGTGGCGCTGGTTGGCGGTGTTGAACTTTCGCATATTACCAATCCTTTTGGCGGTATCTTACCGCTTGGCATGTGGGGTACGCTCCTCGCATTTTTTTGGTTATTCGGCATGACGTATACCACCAAATTGCTTGATGGGTTGGATGGCTTGGCAACCGGTGTCGTGGGTATCGGCGCGCTCATGATTTTCGCGCTTTCGCAGTTTACGAAATTTTATCAGCCCGATGTGGCGCTACTCGCGCTCATGGTGGCGGCGGCGTGCGGCGCGTTTTTGCTTTTCAATTTCCATCCCGCCTCAATGTTTTTGGGCGAGAGCGGGAGTTTGTTTCTTGGGTATTTGCTGGGCGTGCTCGCTATTATTTCCGGCGGCAAAATTGCGACCACGCTTCTGGTGATGGGCGTGCCTATTTTGGATGTCGCGTGGGTTATCTTTCGGCGATGGCGACAACGGAAATCCATTATCGCGGGCGACGCGTGGCATTTGCATCATCGTTTGCTCAAGAGTGGATTTTCGCATCGCGGTGCGGTACTCTTTATGTATGTGGTGAGCGCGGTGTTTGGGAGTTTGACGCTCGTGTTGCAGAGTAAACAGAAATTAATCGCGCTCGCGCTTCTGGTGGTGTTTATGGTTGTGCTCGGAGCGTGGCTGGTGCGCCGCACGCGTAAGCGCATGACATAGTATGGAACAAAAAACGTCTGCATTTCGATTTAGTCGCGAATCTCTGTACGGTTTTCTGTTTCTCTTGATGTTACTTGCCGCGGGCGTGTTGGGGTTTTTGCAGCAGCGCACAGTGATCGAGCCATATCGTGTTGGGAATGAAGTATTGCAACTTGAGGTGACGCAGACCGCGCGCGATAGGGAGCGCGGATTGTCGGGGCGTGATACGGTGGGCACGGCCGATGGCATGTTGTTTGTATTTCCGGAAGCCGGGCGTCACGGGATTTGGATGAAGGACATGCGTTTTGATATTGATATTGTGTGGGTTGCGGACGGAAAGATTGTTGACATCGCGCCACGTGTGCCCTATGTGCAGACGACGCAAGAATTACCTATTTATTATCCTCGTCTTCCGGCGGATTGGGTGATCGAGGTGCCGGCCGGCACGGCCGAGCGGGAAGGGTGGAAGATAGGGGATTCTGTTGTGCCAAGCCCTTGACATCCTCCACTATTCTTGTTATGCTCCCAACGTATCAAGTACGC
The DNA here is from genome assembly GCA_038062335.1 of Patescibacteria group bacterium. Classification (GTDB taxonomy): domain Bacteria; phylum Patescibacteriota; class Patescibacteriia; order Magasanikbacterales; family JBBTXJ01; genus JBBTXJ01. The sequence goes on from JBBTXJ010000133.1 coordinate 4,123, forward strand.
AGTACTTGAGGTTCAAAAAAACAAGAAAAGGGAAAGGAAGGAGAGAAAAAGATGAAGAAAATCGTGCTTTCCGCCATCGCGGCCATCGTGCTAACGGTGGGGGTGTATTGGGTGGTGCTCGCGTTCGGCGCGAGTCAGGAGCAGGCCTTCGCCGTCGTCGCCTCCGTCGCCTTCGCCGTCGCCGCCGTCGCCGCCGTCGCCGCCTCCGCCGCCGCCGCCTCCGCCTCCGCCGCCGCCGCCGCCTCCGCCGCCTT
>JBBTXJ010000134.1:0-17272 GCA_038062335.1 Patescibacteria group bacterium
GATACACCCTCTCCGCCAAAAACGGCATAAGCGGAGCAATCACTTTTGAAAATTCACGCAAAACCCACGCGAGCGTTGCGGCGGCCTGCTGTTTTTCCTCGCCGCCTGCCTTAAACCGATCCCGTGATCTTCGGACAAACCACGTGGAAAGATCATTGACAAATTCAGCAATCGGCCGCGCGGCTCCTTGCAGATCGTACGCTTCGTACGCGTTCGTCACGTCGCGGATCAATTCGTGAAGGCGCGCGGTAATCCAGTGATCAAGCACATTGCCAGCGACTGACGGGATTGCTTCGCCCCGCTCCGCGGGGCTCGCAATGACACCCGCACCCTCTTTCGCCCCTTCTTGATACATCTCCCAAAAAGCCAGCACGTTTTCTAAAATCAAAATGACTTTTTTATACACCTCGTCCACGCCCTTTTCGGAAAAATTCAAGTTTTCCGCGTGTACCACCGATGAATTCATAAGATAAAACCGGAGCGCGTCAGCACCGTAACGATCCAACACCTCCGTGATCTCCGGATAATTTTTCAAACGCTTGGACATTTTCTTGCCGTCCTCTGCCATAACCATCCCATTAACCACCACATTCTTAAACGCCGGCCGACCAAAGAGCGCGATAGCTAACACATGCAATGTATAAAACCACCCGCGCGTTTGGTCTTGCCCCTCTCCAATAAACTCGGCCGGAAAATGTTCCTCAAAATATTCTTTATTTTCAAACGGATAATGGAGCGATCCATACGGCATGGCGCCGGATTCAAACCAGCAATCCAACACATCCGGAATACGGCGATATTCCTTGCCGTCTTTCACAATCGCCAGCTTGTCCACGATGTGTTTATGCAGGTCAGTAATCGTCTCGCCGGACAGCGCCTCTAATTCACGCTTAGAATTCACCACGATCACATCACCATCAGCCGCACGCCACACCGGAAGCGGCGTGCCCCAATACCGCGCCCGCGAAATGGACCAATCGCGCGCACCCTCAAGCCACATGCCGAATCGGCCGTCGCGCATGTGCTCCGGCACCCAGTTGATGCCTTCTTTGTTTTGTTTAATGAGCTGATTTTTAATCGCCGTCACTTCCACAAACCATGAGGTGGTAGCGTAATTTAACAACGGCGTGTCACACCGCCAACAATGCGGGTAGCTGTGAGTAACCGTGTTTTCTTCAAACAGTTTTCCGTGTTCCTTCAGCCATGCGACAATATCCTTATCCGCGCTTTTCACAAACCGGCCGCGAAAATCCGCCACTTCATCTTTAAACTTTCCATCCATGCCCACATGCTGGATAATATCCACTTTTTCGCGTTCGCCAACACGCAGGTCATCTTCACCAAACGCCGGCGCAATGTGGACGACGCCCGTTCCCTCGGTGAGAGTAACAAAATCCGCATTGACCACGCGAAACGCGCCAACGCGATCTTTGAAATACGGAAACATCGGCTCATACTCAAGCCCGTTAAGTTCCGTTCCCTTTATATAAGGAAAGAGGACGTCGCCGCCGAATTTCTCGTACTCGTTCTTGTAACGCTCCCGCGCGAGCACTACCACTTCTTCCGGAAATTCCACAGCGACATAATCGTGCGCGGGGTTCACAGCCAGAAACATATTGCCGGGCAGGGTCCACGGCGTAGTGGTCCACGCGAGGAGATAGACCGGTTTTACGCCAGCGCTTTTGATAAGATCGCGCGGCACGCGGCGAAGTTTAAATTTCACCGTAACGGCGGGATCCGTAACATCTTTATATCCGAGCGTCACTTCGAAGTTTGAAAGCGGCGTCTCGCAACGCGGGCAGATGTGCATGGGCTTGCGGCCCTCATAGAGCAATCCTTTTTTATACAGTTCGCCAAACACCCACCAAATGGATTCCATGTACTCCGGATCCATAGTGTGATAGGCATTATCCATATCCACCCAGCGGCCGGTGCGACGAATGATGTCTTTCCATTCTTCTACATAACGCGAGACGGATGCTCGGCACGCCTCGTTGAATCGGTCAATGCCGTATGACAAAATATCTTTTTTGGTTTTCAGACCCAATTCTTTTTCGATGAGATTTTCTACCGGCAATCCGTGACAATCCCATCCCCATCGTCGCTCCACGCGATAACCGCACATCGCCTTATAGCGCGGAATCATGTCTTTCATGGTGCCGGGTACGATGTGACCATAGTGGGGGAGGCCGGTGGCAAACGGCGGACCATCGTAGAACACAAATGAATGTAGAGCGGGGCGTTGCTCAATGCTTTTCCGGAACGCATCCGTGCGATCCCAGAGCGCGAGAATTTCTTGTTCTTTCTTGGGGATGTCCATGCACCCTATTATTACGGCTGGCTGACTTTTTGTCTAGCGCGAAAATGTCATGCCGGGATGACATCTGGCGGAACGCCTGTTATACTATTCCTGTATGGAAGACCAACAAAAACACATCCTCCTCGCCACCGACCACGCTGGGTTCAAGCTGAAAAACATTATTCAAGAAATGCTTGAAAATGAATTAGGCTACGCCGTGGAAGACGTGGGCGCCACGGAGTTTGATGAACAGGATGATTATCCGGATTTTGGCGCCGCACTTGCGAAACGAGTATTAGAAACCGGCTGGCCCGGCATTGCGTTCTGCGGATCCGGCATCGGCATCTGCGCGGTGCTTAATAAATATAAAGGTATCCTCGCAGGCACGGGCTTTAACTTACAAGCCGCGGAAGCAATGAAGCGCGATGAGGATACCAACGTGCTCTGCCTTGCGGGCCGCATGATTGGTGAGGATTATGCTAAAGCGATTGTCCGTAAGTGGCTGGAAACGCCATTTTCCGGCGAGGCGCGGCATGTACAGAGATTGGAGAAAATTAAAAAAATCGAGGGGAAAAACATGGTATGAAAATAATTCCCGCTATTTTGGCGAACAATCAATCGGAGTTTGAGGCGCGCTTGCGCGCGACAGAGGCGTTTACGGATATCGTGCAGATTGACGTGCTCGACAATTCTTTTGTTCCGTTCACGTCGTGGGCTGACCCGAATGTGATAAAAAAGTTTGAAACGCCAGTGCGTTTTGAATTGCATCTTATGGTGGAGGATGTGGAAAAGTATTTGACGGTGTGGTCGCCTATCAAAAATGTAGCCCGAGCGATTTTTCATATCGAACCCTTTCTTAATAAAAAGGAAGATGCCGGCGACCTCCTCGGCACCGCGGCATTTTATGGGTGGGATATGGGACTGGCCATTAATCCTGAAACACCGGTTGAGGCGCTTGAGCCGTTTTTGGAAAAAATTTCCACCGTGCTCTTTTTGGGTGTTACTCCGGGGCAATCCGGACAACCGTTCAAACAAGAAGTCATTGAGAAAATCAAAGCATTCAAAGCGGCGCATCCGAACGGCCCGAGCGTTGCCGTTGATGGCGGCGTGAACGCGGATACGATTCCGGCGCTCAAGGCAGCGGGCGCAGAAACGTTCTGTGTGGCATCGGCTATTTTTAACTCGCCTGACCCAAAGGCGGCATTCCTTAGCTTACAAAAATTACTATAATGTCATGCTGAATTTATTTCAGCATCGCCAAATTAGATCCTGAAACAAGTTCAGGATGACAAAAGTATATGCACAAGCACATTGCGCTCAACATCCTCCTCGTGGCCGCCGGCATCTTGTTTACTTATCTCATGTGGCCCTATATCACCCCGCTCGTACTTGCGGCAGTGGTAGCAGTTCTCGGTTATCCGCTGTACCGATGGCTGCAGAAAAAAATTAAAGACAAGGGAAACATCTCGGCACTCATCGCGACGTTTGGTATTGTCATCGTCATCGGACTGCCGCTCTCCGTCTTTGTCGGCCTCGTCGCCAAAGAGGTCATTGATGTGGTGCTCTGGGCGCGGGAATACGTGACCGAAGAAAATGTACAACAGATCAGCACGAATGAAGACCTGCTCGCGCTCAAAGAAAAAATTGAGGCGTCCGAGTTCACCGCATCAATTGATCTTGAAAAAATCCTGCAGGCAGTAAGCGTCGCCATAAAACAAATAGGCACAAAATTACTCCAGGGCGCAGGCGCGATCGCGGCGGGCGTGGCGCATTTTATCGTCGGCCTCGTTATTTTTGTGCTCGGCCTCTTTTTCTTCCTGCGCGATGGAGAAAAACTGATCCTCTATTTCCGCAACAGCCCGTATGTGGCGGACCATTTGGTTGATCGACTCACCACGCGATTCAAAGAGGTGGTTGATGCGATTGTGTTTGGGAATCTGACGATTGCGTTACTGCAGGGCATTGTAATAGGTATAGCATTTCCCATTTTCGGCCTGCAAAACGGGCTCCTTGTAGGCCTCACCGCCGCGCTTCTCGCGCTTATTCCAGCGGTCGGGCCGCTTCTGATTGTTGGACCCGCGACTGCCTATCTTGGGTTGACCGTTGGCTGGGGCATCGCCATCACCTTTGGGGTGATTACCTACGTTCTTGCGTTGCTCATTGATAATCTCTTGAAACCAATCTTGCTTGAGCGGCATCTCCGCATCCACTCGCTTATCATCTTTCTCTCGCTCCTTGGCGGCATCAGTATGTTTGGACTTCTGGGTGTTCTCTACGGTCCGCTCATCGCCGCCATCTTCTTGACCCTCCTTGATATTCGCACCGCGGAACGGTAGAATGGGGGAACTATGTACGACCTCGTCATCATCGGCGGATCCATTTCCGGCGTTGCCGCTGCTATTTACGCCGTTCGGAGAAAACTTAATTTTGTTTTAATTTCTAAAGATATCGGCGGCGAGGTGTTGTTGTCCGGCGAGATTTATAATTACCCGGGCATTGTGGAAACCGACGGTGTTAAAATGACGCAAACGTTCCGAGATCAAATAAAATATTACGCCATCCCGTTTGAAGAAGGTGTTGAGGTAACCGGCATCACACAAAAAGATGGCTCGCATCTCATTGCGTCAAAAGATAGCACAGGCAAAGAAAAAACCTACAAAACAAAAACGGTAATTGTGGCCACCGGCATTCATCCGCGCCATTTGGCAGTGCCGGGAGAAAAAGAATTTTATCAGAAAGGTGTTACCTATTGTACGGTGTGCGATGGGCCATTATTCAAAGGCAAAGTAACAGCGACAATCGGCGCCGGTAATTCAGCATTGGAATCCGCCATCATGATGGCGGGCATTGCGAGCAAAGTATACGTGTTAAGCAACAAAGCAAAATCTGACGGCAACGGCTTCCCCAAAGGTGACGCTATTTTGGTAGACAAAATACTCGCCGCTCCGAATGTTGAGGTGATCTATGAGGCGGCAACGCAGGAAATTAAAGGCGACAGCTTGGTAACAGGCGTGCTATATAAAGACAAAAATGGAAAGTCGCACGACATCGCGGTGCAAGGCGTTATGGTGCACATTGGTTTTATTCCCAACTCACAATTCATTACCTGTATTGACAAAGACAAGGCCGGTCAGATTGTGACGGACAAATTAGCCCACACGTCCTGCGAAGGCATTTTTGCGGCAGGTGATGTAACGGATATTCCATTCAAGCAAATCGCCATCGCGGGCGGCGAAGGCGTGACCGCGTGCCTCTCGGCCATTGATTATTTGAATAAGAAAAAGTGACCCCGCCGAAGGCGGGGTCATCCCGAGCGAGCGAAGCGAGTCGAGGGATCTCATACCACTCAATATCTGATATACTATCCTCATGCATCTCACCGACAAAAAACGCGCCGCGCTTGAAAAGAAGGCCAACGAAATCCGGCAGGATATTATACGGATGCTGGCTGAAGCAGGCTCCGGCCATTCCGCCGGGCCGCTGGGCATGGCGGACATTTTTACGGCGCTGTATTTCCATATTTTGAATCGCGATGATCGCGTATTTTTATCTAATGGCCACATTTGTCCGGTGTGGTACGCAACGCTCGCGCACGCCGGCTATCTTCCGCGCGCGGAGGCGCTTGGCACACTCCGAAAACTGGGTTCGCGCTTACAAGGACATCCGCATCGCGGATCGCTCGCGCCAATTTTGAATCCCAGCGGCCCGCTCGGGCAGGGCATTTCACAAGCGGTTGGTTGCGCGCTCGCGGCGCAGATGGATGGCAAAAAATTTGAAACATTTTGTCTCATGTCTGACGGCGAACAAGATGAAGGTCAAACATGGGAGGCATATCTCTTCGCCGCAAAATATAAACTGCACAATCTCACCATCATTATTGACCGCAACAACATACAAATTGACGGAGTGACGGAGGACATCATGCCGCTTGAACCGTTCGCGGACAAACTCCGCGCGTTCGGCTGGCATGTGATAGAAATAGACGGACACAATATGGAGCACATTGTTGATGCGTGCGGCGCGGCAAAAGCGGTGTATGAAAAACCAGTGGCGATTATCGCGCACACCATTCCGGGTAAGGGTGTAAGTTTTATGGAGTGCAAATACGAATGGCACGGAAAGCCCCCCTCAAAAGAGGAAGCCGTGGCGGCGTTAAAAGAACTGCAAAAATAGTATGGCACTCGCAAAACATCTTAATCCCAACCTCTTCAAAAACCCAGAAATGGCGCCTACCCGCAATGGCTACGGCGAGGGACTTGTTGAGGCCGGAACAAAAAACAAAAACGTGGTGGTTCTCTGTTGTGATCTTGTCGAATCCACGCGTTCTCTTGGATTTGCAAAAAAATTTCCCGAACGATTTATTGAAATGGGTGTTGCGGAACAAAACATGGCCGGTGTTGCGGCAGGCATGGCCGGCTATGGAAAAATTCCGTTTGCCTCAAGTTATGCCGTATTCTCGCCCGGACGCAACTGGGACCAGACGCGCGTGTCCATCGCGTATGGCGAACAAAATGTAAAAATCGCGGGCGCGCATGCCGGCATTTCTGTCGGGCCGGACGGCGCAACACATCAGGCGCTTGAAGACCTTGCGATCATGCGAGTACTGCCCAATATGCTGGTGCTCTCCCCGTGCGACATGCTTGAAACCAAAAAAGCAACGCTCGCGGCGGCGGCCTACAAAGGCCCGGTCTATCTCCGTTTTGCGCGCGAAAAAACGCCAGTTATCACAACCGCAAAATCACCGTTTCAAATCGGCAAAGCGCAGGTATTACGAACCGGAAAAGATGTGAGTATTGTTGCAACTGGGCCGCTTGTTTATGAAGCCCTGCTCGCGGCCGAGTGTTTAGCGGGCAATAAAGACGCCATCGCCACACTCTTTGCACGGTATCCTAAAATCACGGCGCGTGTGAAAACATCAAAACTTCACGGTCATTCCATGGCACGCTCGAAGGTAACAATCGCGTGGTCGCCAGCAAAAATTTTCGCGCTCTTAAAACAGCGCGGTCCAATGGATGCAGAGGTAATTAACTGCCACACCATAAAACCGCTCGATATAAAAACACTGGTTATATCAGCTAAAAAGACTGGCCTCGTGATTACGGTAGAAGAACACCAAATCAACGGCGGCCTCCGCGGCGCGGTGGCAGAAGCGCTCTCACTTTTTCATCCTACGCGCATCATTCCGGTTGGTATGCCGGATTCATTCGGCGAATCCGGCGAACCCATGGAACTTTTGGAAAAATACGGCATGACTGCGCCGTGGATTTTACAGGCGCTCGTCAACCGCTAATAATACGCCGCAGACCCTTTTCTAATTCAAATCCGGCGCAGTGTTTCAACAAGCCTCGATACGACGCTAGATTATCGCGATTCACCCGCCGCAACATCCTCCGTCTCGTTCTCGTTCGCAGCACCCGATAATACGGCAACGTCACATATCCCAAAAAATCTATTCCTTGCGACAGTTTGCGTATTTTTGTTTTGCCGGAGTGCAGAGTGAGCTTCCGGTGTCTTTGCAACCAGGAAGAAATAATCGGAATCAACCCGGTAAGATGCTCTGGATCATGATGTACAATGACCATGTCATCGGTATAGCGGATGTAGTATCGTTCATGGAGGATTTCTTTAACAAAATGATCTAACGCGTTCAGATACACATTAACAAACAGCTGCGATGTCAGATTGCCGATCGGAATACCAATTAACTCTCTCTCTCTCTCTCTTTGCGCTTGAGTAGCTCTCCACGATCTCCGTGAGGAGGGCGCTGGTACGGGGACAGGATATTTTTTGTTGTAGAATTTGAAGGAGGATAGTGTGGCCAACCGAATCAAACACTTTTCGGATATCCAATTGCAACGCAAAACAGGATTGCGTGTAATTCTTGCTTACCTTTCGCGCAAATACCTCCAGCCGACGTACCGCCGCATGGGTTCCTTTGCCGGTACGGCAGGAGTAGCTGTCAAAAATGAATGAGTGGTCAAAAACCGGCCCCAGCACACGGCATACGGCATGATGCACCAAACGGTCTCGGACAGTGGCTTTATTGATAATACGATGTTTGGGATCAAAAATGTGGAATCGCTCGTACGAACCGTGCTGATACCGACAGTTCAGCAAACCCTCATGCAACGCAAAAATGTTGTCCTCCAAATGCCGCTCAAATAACTGGACATCCGGTTTATCTCGTTTACCGCGGCGGAATTCACGGTAGGCGGAAAATAGATTTTCTAAACTGATTATTTCATCAAACATATATGGATCAATCATTAACCTTTCAAAGAACCTACGAATTTTATAAAGAGCTTTATACGACGTTACGACAAATCCCTAAAAGGGATCGCTTCACGTGGGGCGAACGGTGTGAAACGATGGCGCTGGACCTCCTGCGCACCATTGCCAAAACCAACTACGCCACAAAAATAAAACGACGAGCGCTCTTAACAAAAGCGAGCGACATCCTTGACATACTAAAACTCTATATACGCCTCGGCCACGATCTTAAGATTATCAATGAACAAAAATCTCTCGCGCGACAAACAGAACTTCAGGAAATTGGAAAATTGGTGGGAGGATGGTTGCGCATTGCATAAGGAACAGCCAGGACGCGGAACCCGATGTTGTCGTTCCGATTGTCGTGCCAGTTGTAGTTCACGTCTGCGAGTCCGCCGTTGTCACGGTTGCCCACAATGAGCCGATTGTCGTCACCGTAGGTTTTTCTGAATTCCGCGTCCCTTATTGCACGCATCCATCCATGCCACCGGATAAGAGTCATACAAACTCTTATCCTGTATACCATTTCAATGGTCCTCTGTTTGGCAGATGTCTGCCCTAGATGCAGGCAAGCAGTTCTTACACATATGAAGCTAGCGATTTGTGGCCTTAGCACACAAATTCACGAGCCGCTTCACCGGAATAGTATATAAAAAATAGCCCAGCACGTGTACCACGTGCTGGGCAGGGTTTCCAGTGTTCTAGTTGCCAGTATCCCAGCAGTCCTACAAAACTGCCAGGACGCGGAACCCGAGGACGCCGCGCCGAGGGCCGCGCCAGTAGAAGCCCACCCCTGCGAGACCGCCGTAGTCACGGCCGCCCACAATGAGCCGACGGCCGCCACCGAAGGTGTTCTCGGCCCACTCCCAGGAGTTGGTTGCCCCGAGGTCGGGGAGATTCATGTTCCGGTTGGCGTTGAGCCAAAGGAACAGGTTCCCGATCAGGTTCCACTCCTCTGCCGTGGGGAGCCGGACGGCCTTCTTGGAGAGACCGAGGATATTTGCCGTTGCCGGATGATGCGTCTCGTGGAGCGTATCCCACGAGATGCTAAACCTGCTCGTGAGGCCGAGGGCCTGCGCGAGAGGATCGATACCGTTCCCGTAGCCGTTCTCGTCATCCCAGTTCGGTTTGACGATCATTTCCACGATCACCCACCGACCCGGGAGAGGACGGCGCTGGATGTCCGAGACCGTGAGGTGCTGACCCCATTGCGGCTTGATGAAGTCCGTGGGGTAGTCCTCCTCGGTGATGACCGGGAGATAGACCGGCATCAGGTGGTAGGCCACGATGGCCGCCTTCGTCTTACCGCTGATCTTCAGAACCGGCGGGATGTCCAGCTTCCTCCCGAGAACCTCCTCCCACACCTGCGCCCAGAAGGCGCGGGGGTCGGTGAGGAGGTCGGCAGTGGCAGATGGGTGAGCAGTGCTGCCGGTTGCCGGCTGGTGCTTGCCCACCTGCTCCCCCAACCAGGCCTGAACGGCCTCGGGAGTGACGATTCCTTGGGTGAGCAGTTCACCCAGCGTGTTTGTGGCCCCATGGTAGTCCAGAAGACCACCGAGGCCTGACCTCGAGAAGCGCCCGGACATCTCGTCCAGCCGCTTTGCCCACCAGGGCAATCCTTCGAGCATTTCCATCGCCTACCCTCCGCTCTCCAACGACTCGCGTCACCACACCTTCCCCGAAGGCGCAACAACGCCCCTGTCGGAGCACGAATCGTACGGAACCCGCCGCACACGGCTCTCCTGCGCCATGCAGGACAAGATTGCACTCTATCATATTTTACAACATCTGTCAAGGGCTTGTATACTATTGTCATTGCGAGGAAGCCGACGTGGGTCGGCTGACGAAGCAATCCCAAACGGTTGCCTCAAACCGACGGGATTGCTTCGCTTCGCTCGCAATGACACTTTATGCTCACCAATCTCAATAACATTCTCGGGAAAGCCCGACGCGGCGGATACGCGGTACCAGCGTTTAATATCAATAACTTGGAAATTTGCCAAGCCGTGATTGATGCGGCAGAGGAATTAAAAAGTCCGGTCATTCTGCAAACCAGCGAGGGCGCGCTTGCGTATGGTGGCATGGAATATCTGGCTGCCATTGCCCATGTGGCGGCAAAACAGACGCCCGTGCCCGTGGTGTTTCATTTGGATCACGGCAAGAATGAAAAACTGGTGCGTGAGGCAATTCGTTCCGGCCTTTACACAAGCGTTATGTATGATGGCTCGCTCTTGCCGTTCAAACAAAACGTGGCCCGCACCCGCGCCATTGTGAAACTCGCGCATGCCAAAAAAATGAGCGTGGAGGCAGAACTTGGCCCCATTGCCGGTGTTGAAGACCTCGTGAGTGTAAAAGAAAAAGAAGCATTTTTTACCGACCCCGCGCAAGCAGAAATTTTTGTAAAAGAAACCGGATGCGATGCGCTTGCAGTTTCAATCGGCACGGCGCATGGGGCGTATAAATCGCACGCGGCGGGGCCAATCAAACTTGACCTCAAACGCCTGAAAGAAATTTCCGAACGCGTTAAAATTCCGCTTGTTTTGCACGGCGCGTCCGGCATTTCAAAAAAATGGCTGGATCGTTTGCACGCGCAGTGCGCGAAACTTGGCGACTGCGACCGGCTCGCCGGCGCGCACGGCATTCCTCTTGCGGAAGAAAAAAAGGCAATCAAACTCGGCATCGCAAAAATAAATATTGATTCTGACCTTCGCATCGCCTTCACCACCGGTGTGCGCGAAGCGCTCCTTTCAAATACTCACGAATTTGACCCGCGCAAAATCCTCGGCCCCGCGCGCACCCTCATGACCGAAGTGGTCAAAGAAAAAATCCGCGCGTTTGGATCAGCGAGGAAAGCATGATACCCTAATGTCATCCTGAACTTGTTTCAGGATCTAATTTGGAGATCCCGAAATAAATTCGGGATGACAGGCGAACTCCTCGCAATGACAAAAATATGCTCGACACCATCTCCATCGGCGACCCAACCATAGATACCATTTTGGAAATCTCGGACGCAACCGTCAAATGCCACCTCAACCGCGAGGATTGTTTGCTTTGCATTAATTACGGCGAAAAAATCGGCGTCCATTCGCTCTATCGTAAAATCGCGGGGAACGCGTGCAACAACGCCGTCGGGTCCGCACGGCTTGGGATGAAAACCGCTTATTACGGGGTGGTAGGAAACGATGACCACGGGGAAGGCATCATTAAATATCTCAAAAAACAAAGGGTGGCAGATACCTATTTGAAGGCCGACAAAGATCACCCTACCAACGCCTCAACCGTGATCGGCTTCAATGGCGAACGAACTATCTTGGTATACCACGCACCGCGAACATACACGCTCCCGCGCCTCGCGCCCTCGCACTGGGTGTATTACAGCTCGGTCAACGCGGACCACAAAAAACTCAACAAGGGTGTCGTGGCGCACGCCAAAAAAGTTGGCGCGAAATTGTGCTACAACCCCGGCACCTTCCAGCGCCTTGCTGGAAAAGAAGCCATGCAGAGTGTGGCAAAACATTGCGAGATAGTATTTGTGAATAAGCGCGAGGCGCAGGATTTAACCGGTTGCCGCGTGCACGATATCCCGAAACTCTTAAAAGAGATGTTAAAAATCGGGATGAAGATAACGGTCATTACGGATGGTGAAAATGGCTCCTATGTACATGATGGGAGGCACGGCTATGCGATGGGAATTGTCCGCGTGCCGGTGGTAGAAAAAACCGGCGCGGGTGATGCATACGCCTCCGCGTTTATCGCTCTGTTGCATCGTGGAAAAAATATTCCAGAGGCCATGTGCCTTGCCTCGTCAAATAGCGCGAGTGTTATTTTGAAATACGGACCGCAGGATGGCCTGCTCTCGGCCGTGGAACTCCCGCGTTTCCATAAAAAATACGCGCATACCTGCGCGCGGGTGATTGATTAGATTGCTTCCCCCGGATCAAGTCCGGGGTCGCAATGACACACCATATGCTCCGTCACGAAGAAAAAGACATCATCCTTTTTGTTGGCAAAATGGAAATGGCGCCCGTGGAAGACGTGGCGCGGTTTTCCAAAGAATACGGCAAGAAATATGTGCCCGCGCTTATTACCTCGCTCGGCGCGAAAGTGGAAGAGGCGCTGGAACAACGGTTAGCGTTTCTTGTTCGTTGTGATACCCGCGACATGAAGGTGGTAGAAAAGCGGCTTCGGCCCTACGAGGATCGCATCGCCGCCATCATTTCGCGCTATGAATTTTCCATGCCGCTTTATGGGCGGCTTGCGGATCTCTTTCCGTACCTGCGGCTCCCCACCGCGCGTTCGCTCGCCGTTGCGTCAAATAAAATAAATATGCGCCGCGCGTTCCGTCGGTATGATAAAAAAATTACGCCGCGTTTTGTAGTGGTAAAACGCTCCGGGCAAACGGCGGTCAAAAAAATTATTGAAAAAATCGGTTTTCCCTGCGTGATTAAACCCGCCAATCTCGCCAAAAGCCAACTGGTAATGGTTTGTTATTATAAAGAAGAGCTCAAAAATAACCTCAAGGTCACCATGCAGAAGGTGCGGAAGCTGTACCACAAAGCCAAGGTTGAATGGGAGCCCACCCTGTTGGTTGAAGAATTTATGGAGGGCCAGATGTATTCCATTGACGCGTACGTGAACAGCCGCGGCTATCTGGAATACACGCCGATTATTGAAATCAAAACTGGCCGCGACGCGGGCTATGATGATTTTTTCATGTACACCCAGATTGTGCCGTCCATTTTGAACGCAAAAGAAGAGGAGAGAGCGCGCGTCGTGGTGGCAAAGGCGACGCACGCGATTGGGCTCCGCTCCTCCACGGTGCACGCCGAGCTCATGCGCACGCAACGGGGATGGAAAGTGATTGAAGTGGGTGCACGGGTGGGCGGATTTCGCGATCGGCTCCTCAATACCGCCTACGGCTTCCATCACACCGGCAATGATTTCCGTATCCACCTCGGCAAGAAACCGATTATCAAACGAAAGCCGCTGAAACACGTGGGATTCATCAAATTTTTTCCCCAAAAACCGGGACGGCTGGCGTCACTCGTGGGTGTAAAGTTGGTAGAAAAATTACGCTCGGTTATCAAAGTCACCCAAAACAAAAAAGTGGGAGACTTTTGCGGCCTCTCACGTTTTGGACATCCCTATGTGCTCGGTGTAACCATTGCTGCGCCGTCGCGGAGCAAACTACTCGGCGATCTGCGAAAGGTGGAAAAGATGGTGCAGATTAAGACTGCATGATAACTTTTCTTCGCACGGGTATCCGCGCTTCAAGATGACAGACTTCTTCAAATGTCGTGTGCGGCCGCAAAAAGGCGAGTCCTTTTTCAAAATCGCGCACGGCCTGACGGATTTCAGTAGCAAGACGCGGATGCTCTTGCGTCATGTCCGCAACCGCGCGTAATTTCGCCAGCCGCTCTTCAATGGCTTCTTGCAACACTTTAAATTCCACGATGCGTTTCTCGTACGCTTCGCGCTCCTGTCCCGTAACGAGCACGAGCGTTGCATGCTTCAAATCCTGCCGTACCGCCACACACACCTCACAGAGCGCGCCGCGCTCTTCAGAAGAGAGTGAGCCCCACGTGGCCACCGTGCCGCGGAAAAGCGCTGAGGCGTGGTGCCCCTGCCCGCGCCATTCCTTGAACCATAAAAGCAGAGAGTCGCGGCCCCGCGCGTGCGCCTCAAAAAATTCATCGGCTCGCCGCTGTTCTACTTTCTCATAAAACTCCTCAAACGCCCTGCGATACGGCCATATTTTTTTGCCAAACATAATAATGGTGGTTTCCACTTCTTCCCGCGTAAGTTGCGGCCCATTCTTCATGTGTTCAAGCGCGTGTTGCATCGCTTCATGGTCTGCCTTAGGAAACAGGGGCGGAAGATCGTGCAACAGTCGTTCGAAAAATGAGATGGAGTATATATGCATGTTTCTATCATACCACAGTCACGGACTTGAAAAAATGGTACAATGGTGCTACAGTCATACAACCGCGGAGGCGTGCGAGAGCGGTTGAATCGGGCAGTCTCGAAAACTGCTATACCTGAAAGGGTATCGAAGGTTCGAATCCTTCCGCCTCCGCCAATAGAAAAACCCGGTATGCTTTTATCCGCATTCTTTAGGCTATGTCCACCGACCAAATAATTTTAAGATTCTCCGATGTGAGTTTCGAATATGCTCACGATAAACCGCTTCTTGATGAGGTCAGTTTTTCTGTACGTACGGGAAGCCGCATCACGCTGATGGGGCAAAACGGTGCCGGCAAAAGCTCTCTCTTCAAACTCATCACCGGAGAAGTAGCGCCCACCTCTGGTGCCATTTTCCGCACACCGACAAACGCCACCATCGCTATTGCAGAACAGGTAATGCCAAAAGACGCGCTCGCCCTCACCGTGCGGGAATATTTTGCACGGGTGTTCACAGAAGTGCCGTATAATTTAGACAAGCGCATTGCCGATGTATTTGAAATCGTCAACCTCACGGTGCCGCTGGATAAAAAAATATCCGCACTCTCCGGCGGCCAACAAGCGCGCCTGCTCCTGTGCCGCGCGCTCATTCAATCGCCGGATATTCTCCTCTTGGATGAACCCACCAATAATCTGGACGCCCACGGCATTGAACACCTCACCGGCTTTCTCATGATGTATGAAAAAACGTGTCTGGTCATCTCTCATGATGCGGAATTTTTGAACACCTTTTCCGATGGAGTGCTTTACCTTGATGTGTTTACTCAAAAAATTGAGCAGTATACCGGCAACTATTATACGGTGGTGGAAGAAATACAAAACCGTATTGAACGCGAAAACCAGCAAAACGCGCGCATGCAAGCCCAGATGCGTGAAAAACGCGCACAAGCTGAAGTTTTTGCGCACAAAGGCGGTAAACTCCGCGGCGTGGCAAAACGCATGCGTGAAGCCGCAGAATCTGCCGAGGCCACTCTGGTGGACGTACGCAAGGAAGACAAAACCATTCGCGATTTTTCTATACCCGCACAAAAATTTGACGTGCATTTTAATGGAAAAATAATTCATTTCACCGCAATTTCTGCACTAAAAAATCACAAAGTGGTGGAGAAAAAACGCGACTTGGTTGTCCGGAAGCAAAGTCATGTACTGATCACGGGGCCAAATGGCATCGGTAAAAGTACACTCCTTAAAACGCTTGCTGGCGGCGGATCTCTCACCGCAAAAATTGCCCCGAGCGTGGTAATTGGCTATTACCAACAGGATTTTGGCAATCTTGATTTTGATAAAACCGCGTTTGACACCTTAAAAGAAGTAATGACCTCCTCTGGTGAACACGAGCTCCGGTCAACGGCCGCTGGATTTTTACTTGATGGCAAAATTTTAGCACAGCCTGTCCGCGCGCTTTCGGAAGGACAAAAAGCACTCCTCTCCTTTTGCCGGCTGGTGCTTTTGCAACCGGGCCTCCTTATTTTGGATGAGCCAACCAACCACATAAATTTCCGTCATTTGCCCGTGATTGCCCGCGCGCTTGATGCGTATGAGGGGGCGTTGGTGCTGGTTTCTCACAGTCCTGATTTTATTGCAGAGATACACGTGGATGATACTATTGACCTTGGTACACTATAACAATGAAACAAAATCTTATAACAGAAACGCTGTGGGGCGTGGTGGTAATTGGCGGCGGCCCCGCGGGCATGATGGCGGCAGGGAGAGCGGCCGAGCGCGGCCAGAGCGTATTGTTGCTTGAAAAAAATCCCTCGCTCGGAAAAAAATTGCTTATCACAGGCGGCGGACGCTGTAACGTGACCAACAACAAAATTGAGGTGCGCGCCATGCTCGCCACATATAAAGGAAATGGCAAATTTCTCTTTTCGGCCTTTTCACAGTTTGCTGTAGCAGATACGCTCGCTTTTTTTAGAGAGCAGGGGATGCCCATAAAAGAAGAGTCGGAAGGGCGTATGTTTCCTGTTTCTAACACGGCGCAATCTGTGTGGAACGTGCTGGTTGATTACATAAAAAAGGGTGGCGTAACTATACAAACAAAGGCGTCGGTCTCCGGTATTTCATACGATGCAAAAAAAGAAGAGATATGTGTTCGTTCTGGCGTGACCACATTCCGCGCAAAGTCCTGCATTGTCGCAACCGGCGGCACCTCGCGTCCGGAAACCGGATCAACGGGTGAGGGATTTGCGTGGCTTAAAAAACTCGGTCATGCGGTTAGCACAAACAATGTGGCGCTGGTGCCGGTTGCGCTCTCGGACGCGTGGGTAAAAAAAATAGGCGGCGTCACCCTAAAAGACATCAAGCTCACGCTTTTTCAAAATGGAAAAAAACAGGAGGCGCAAACCGGAAAAATTTTGTTTACACACTTTGGCATTTCAGGTCCCACCATATTAAACATGAGCAAAATTATTGGCGACCTCCTGGAATATGGTACGGTTGAGATAGCGCTGGATGTTTTTCCGCACCTTGACCATGGTACGCTAAAAAATGAATTAACCGCGCTCCTCGCAAAAGAAAGCAATAAAAAAATAAAAAATGCGCTCGGGAAACTTTTGCCTCCGGCGCTCGTCCCGGCGCTCCTTGATCTTGCGGGAATAGTAAAAGAAACCCCCAGCCACAGCGTGCGGAGCAAAGACAGAACAAAACTTGTGACGCTATTAAAAAGCATCCCGCTCCATGTGAGCGGCCTTTTGGGACGCGATAAAGCCGTGGTCTCATCCGGCGGCGTGGCACTCA
>JBBTXJ010000135.1:0-1177 GCA_038062335.1 Patescibacteria group bacterium
GTGAATAGTGCAAGTTCAAGACCAAGCTTTCGATGATCGCGCTTCTTTGCCTCCTCAAGCATCGCGAGGTGCGTGTCCAATTCCGTCTGCGTGGTGAAACAGGTGCCGTAAATACGCGTCAGCATTTTATTTTTTTCACTGCCACGCCAATACGCGCCCGCAATGGAAAGCAATTTGAAATGCGCGAGCTCATCTTTTGGATGCTCACTATGCCCACCGCGGCAGAGATCAACATAGTTGCCGGATTGATACAGGGTGAGTGTTTGTCCATCGCCCGAAAACTCGTCAATCAATTCCAATTTGTATTGATTGTCTTTGTACACCCCACGCGCCTCGTCCGCGCTCACCTCGCGGCGTTCAAAACCCGTCCACGTTGGTAAAATCTCGCGCATTTTTTCTTCAATGCGCGACAGGTCGTCTTCGGAAATTTTAACATCACCGAAATCAAAATCGTAATAAAAACCGTCCTCAATCGGCGGGCCGATGGTGCGCTTGGCGTCCGGCCAAAGCTCCATCACAGCCGCGGCTAACAGGTGCGCGCACGAGTGGCGGAGATTGTCGAGCTGTTCGTTGTGTGACATAGACGGTATGGAGTGTAACAAAAACAAAAAAAGACCGCAACTTTCCCGCTTTACGGCATGTTATTCGCCAACCACCCGCACCTCAATATGCTCCGGCACGCGCGGAGCCACATCGCTCCACGCGGGGCGGAATTTCACGGACACATCCTGCACGCCCGGAATGCCGCGCACATATGCCTCAATGTCCGCGCGGCTTTTACCATAGAATTTCATCGGGTCAAACGCCGGACTATTCTCGGTGAGATAGGTCACGCCGCTCTGCGCAATCGCAAGCTGTACCCACTTCCCGCCCTCATCAGCACGGTCAACTTTTACTTCGGGGAACGCCTCGCCGAGCGCCGGACTGTCGCGCGCCGGGACCTGCTCCTCCCAGCGTCGCGCGTACCGCCGGACACCCTCGTCGCGCACGTCGAGCAGCTCCGCGGGGATTTCCTCGACGAAGCGCGAGAGAAGGCACGGCAGCCGGCGGTCGTAGCGCCGCCGCTCTCCGGCGGAGAGAAGATAGACCACCCGCTCGGCGCGCGTGGCCGCCACGTAGAAGAGCCGCCGCTCCTCCTCGAGCTCCCGCGTGTCGTCGAGGGAGGAGATGTGCGGGA